>DASTTC010000489.1:0-6433 GCA_035760345.1 Burkholderiales bacterium
CAGCCGTCGAAGTTTCTCGTGCAGGCCACGACTGAATACCAGACGGGCAAAAGACCTGATCCCATCATGAAATCGAACGTCGCACATCTCTCCGCGCGCGATATTAGGGACATCGCAGACTACTTCGCGTCCCGTGCGCCAATGGTCGGCGTTTGGAGCACTGATCCGGCCAAGGTGGCCGCCGGTGAAAAGCGGGTGGCGGAGAGCAAATGTGCTTCCTGCCACGGCCCGATTTTTGCCGGGACGGACGAGGTTCCCCGGCTCGCCGGGCAAAAACCTGTATACCTCCGCATTCAGCTGGAAGCCTTCGCGGCAGCTCGGCGTGCGCATCCGCCCATCGAGATCCCTTTCGACAAGATCGGCGACTTCGACGCCATCGCACACTACTTCGCGTCCCGGGGCGCGACCCCCAATCCATGACGACGGATCTCGCGCAGCTCATCGACACCTACTGCCAGGCCTGGAGCGAGCCGGACGCGCAGCGGCGCGCGCAACTGCTGGCGCAGGTCTGGAGCGAGGGCGCCACCTACACCGATCCGACGGTCCATGCCGCGGGCAGCGGGGAACTCCTCGCCCACATCGCCCAGGTCGTGGCGCGCCGACCCGGCGCGAGGATCGTGCGCACCAGCGCCGTCGACGAGCACCATGGCCTGGCGCGCTTTACATGGCGCCTGGTCGAAGCCGACGGCACGCCCCGTCTCGAAGGCATCGACTTCGTCGAGTTGTCTTCCGACGTCAGGATTCGCCGTATCGTCGGCTTCTTCGGCCCCTTGGCGGGCTAAGATATCCGGCATGCCGGACCCGGTAGACGCCCTGATCCTCGACCTGCTCGAGTGGATCGGCCCGCGCGCGCGGCCCTACCGCGAAGTGATGGACGCCTGGCGCACCTCCTGCCCGCGCCTGCCGGTGTGGGAGGACGCCAACGAGCGCGGCTACATCGAGCACCAGCACACCCAGGGCACGCAGGCGACGGTGGCGGTGTCGGCGAAGGGCCGGCAGTTCCTCGCCGAGCGCCGGCCGGCGTAGATCGGATGCGCGGAGCGGTTCTCGCCGCGCTCGCCTACGCGGTCAAGGACGGCGCGCTAGGCGCGCGGCGGGTCGATGGCGTTCAGCGCCCGGCCGAGCTCAACCGACGAGGGCGGCCGCACGAGGCGCGCGACTTCCTTGCCGTCGGCCAGCAGCACCAGCGTCGGCCAGAGCTTCACTTTGAACGAGCGCCCCAGGCGCCTGCCGCTAGCGTCGGCCACCTTCAGGTGCCGCACGCCCGGATGCGCGGCGAGCGCCTCGGCGATCAGCGGTTGCGCGCGCCGGCAATGGCCGCAGGTCGGGCTGCCGAACTCGAGCAGCGCGGGGCCCGCGAGCGCGTCGACTTCGGCGCGCGTGGGCGCGGTTTCCAGGTAATCGGCGCTCATCGTGCGCAAGTCTGCACGGCGTCGAGGAACCGCGCCAGCTGTGCCAGAATCCCCGCCGGGGAGGTGCGCCATGAAACCCAAGTGGGCCGCGAGACTGAAGAACGACATCGACGACCTGGCCAAGGGCCTGGGCACGCTGCTGGTCGACTCCTTCCACTACCTCGCCCTGTTCGCCATCGGCGGCGCCATCGTCTGGGCGGCGGTGGCCGAGTTCATCGGCATGGCCGCCAAGGGGCACGCCTCGATCAACGACATCCTGCTGCTGTTCATCTACCTCGAGCTCGGCGCGATGGTCGGCATCTACTTCAAGACCAACCACATGCCGGTGCGCTTCCTGATCTACGTCGGCATGACCGCGCTCACGCGCCTCATGATCTCCGACCTGCAGGACCACCACCGCCCGGGCCTGGAGGTGATCTACGTCACCGCCGCGATCCTGATCCTCGCACTGGCGACGCTCGTCATCCGCTTCGGCTCGAACCGGTTTCCCTCGGGCACCGGGGACGATGCGTTGAAACGTTGACGGCACGGGAATGAACAAGCTCGTCGTCCTCGCCGCCACCCACGGCGCCGCGCTCGCCGTTGGCTTCGCGCTGGGGATTTATCTATTGCCCATCCTCACCGCGCCGGCGGCGCCCTCGGCCACCGAAGTCGCCGCCGCGGCGGGCACGGCGCAGTTCAAGGGCGAGTTCCGGCGGGACCTCAAGGACAGCGACTTCCTGCACTGGGGCGAGGGCGTGGTGACGGTCAGCGCGAGTGCGGTCACGCTGATGGGCAAGGTGGCGCCGGGGCCGGACTACAAGCTCTACCTGTCGCCCGAATTCGTCGAGACGGAAGTCCACTTCAACCGGCTCAAGCCGAAGATGGCGCGCGTGGGCGACGTGAAGACCTTCGAGAACTTCATCGTGCCGGTGCCCAAAGGCATCGATCCAGCCGCGTACCGCGCCGTGATCGTGTGGTGCGAGTCGTTCGGGCAGTTCATCACCGCGGCGAAGTACCGGTGAGGCGCCTCGCCGCCCTCCTGCTCGCCGCGACGCTCGCCGCCTGCGCGCATGCGCCTGCCGGCGGCGAGTTCGACCCGTACATCGCCGCCCCTTACCGCACCGCCTCCAACGTCGCGCGCGACCCCTACCGGCACCCGCGCGAGGTGCTGGAATTCTTCGGCGTGCGCAAAGACGGCGTGGTGGTGGAAATCCTCCCCGGCAGTGCGGGCTACTACATGGAAATTCTCGCGCCCTACCTGAAGGAAAAGGGCCGCTACATCGCCGCCAACCGCGATGCGCTCGCGCCGCCGCAGTACCTCGCCGACCACCAAAAGCTGCTTGCGCGCCTGCAGGCGCAGCCGGACCTTTACGGCAAGGTGGGGGTGACGCAGTTCAACGCCGGCTTGCGCGAGATCGCGCCCGCGGGCAGCGCGGACTTCGTGCTCACCTTCCGCAACATGCATAACTGGGTGGAGCGCGGCGAGCTCGAAGGCGCGTTACGCGCGTTCCACAAGGCGCTCAAGCCCGGCGGCATCCTCGGCGTGGTGGATCACCGCGGCCGCACCGACCTCGCCCAGGACGCGCAGATGAAATCCGGCTACCTGCGCGAGGACTACGCCATCGCACTGGTCGAACGCGCCGGTTTCCGGCTCGTCGGCCGGTCCGAGGCCAACGCCAACCCGAAGGACACCAAGGACCACCCGGCGGGCGTGTGGACGCTGCCGCCCGCGTTGCGCCTCAAGGACCAGGACCGGGAGAAGTACCGCGCCATCGGCGAGAGCGACCGCTTCACGCTCAGGTTCGAGAAGCGCTAGCGGTAAAACACGTGCCGCCCGATGCGGGTGACGCGCTCCTGCTTTCGCGCCCAGCTCGGCTTGATATAGGTCGCGTGGTAGAAGGTGGCGCCGTCCACCCGCGGCGGCACGCGCCGGTGGTACACGTCCTCGGCCACTTTCTGCGCCAGCGCCCAGGCCTCGCCTTCGGGCTCGGGCACCGCGTAGAACTCGGTCCAGGAAAAGGCGCCCACGTAGCGCTTGCGGATCGCGTCCCAGCGCTTTTCGTGCACCACCGCGCACACCGAGTCCGGATAGCGGGACGAGGCGAGGCGGTTCATGGTCACTTCCGCCACTGCGTACTGGCCCTCGAGCGGCTCGCCGCGCGCCTCGTGGTACACGTTCGTCGCCAGGCAGGCGATGTTCTGCCGCTCGAGCTCGCGCGCCTGCTCGCGGCGCTCCTCGTGGCGCTGGAACACCGAGTGCAGGGCCACGCCGAAGACGAGCAGCGTGGCGCCCATCATCAGCGCGAAGGCCATGGCCTCCCGGTCCGCGCGGTACCAGGCGAAGCGCGCGCCGCGACGCGCATCGGCCCAGGCCGAGGCCGCGCGAAATCCGATCTCTTCCAGGCGGTAGCGAAGCTTAATGGGGACAGTCCCTATTTGCGCAGTTGCCGCCACCGGAAGCACTCGACGGTGTGGTCGTTGACCAGCCCCGTGGCCTGCATGAACGCGTACACGATGGTAGAGCCGACGAAGCGGAAGCCGCGCGCCTTGAGGTCATTGGACAGCGCATCGGACAGCTCGGTGCGCGCGGGCACCTCGCGCAGCCTGCGCCGGCGCGCAACCAGCGGCTTGCCGCCGACGAATCCCCACACGTAGCGCGCAAAGCTGCCGTACTCCTTTTGCACCGCGAGGAAGGCTTTCGCGTTGGCCACCGAGGCCTCGATCTTGAGGCGGTTGCGCACGATGCCGGCGTCCGCCATCAACGCGCGCTTTTTCTTCGCATCGAAACGCGCCACCTTCGCCGGGTCGAAGCCCGCGTAAGCCTTGCGATAGGCCGGGCGCTTCCTGAGGATGGTGTCCCAGGACAATCCCGCCTGCGCACCTTCGAGGATCAGGAATTCGAACAGCTTGCGATCGTTCCTCACCGGCACGCCCCACTCGCGGTCGTGGTAGGCGACGGCAAGCGGGTTCTTCGCCCAGGCGCAGCGCCGGAGGGACCGTCCCCATTTAAGCGCCATTCAAACGACCTCGTGGCTCGCCGGGCGCGCGCGCAGCTTCGTTTCGGTGAGTTCGGCACGCTCGCGCGCCGCGTTGCGGTAGGCCTGGTCGCGCCCCGGGAGGTACTGCGGCGGCCAGTACTGGTGCACGTCCTGGTACCAGGCCGAGGCCTGCAGCGTGAAGTAGGGGTTGGCGAGGTGCGGGCGCGCGAGCGCGACGAGATCGGCCTTGCCCGCGGCGAGCAGCGTATTCACCTGGTCGGGCGTGGTCACCGCGCCTACCGTCATGGTGGCGATGCCGATTTCGTTGCGCACCCAGTCGGCGAAGCTCGCCTGGTACATGCGCCCGTAGACCGGCTTCTGGTGCGGCACGGTCTGCCCGGTCGAGACGTCGATGAGGTCGCAGCCGGCGTCCTTCAGCATCTTCGTCAGCGCGACGAGGTCCCCGCCCGACAGCCCGCCCGGCGCCCAGTCGGTCGCCGAAATGCGCACCGACAGGGGCTTTGCCTTCGGCCAGGATTCGCGGCAGGCGCGCCATACTTCGAGCGGCCAGCGCATGCGGTTCTCGATGCTGCCGCCGTACTCGTCGGTGCGGCGATTGGTGAGCGGCGAGATGAAGCTCGCGAGCAGGTACCCGTGCGCCATGTGGAGTTCCAACATGTCGAAGCCCGCCTGGTCGGCGTAGCGCGTCGAGCGCACGAAATCGTCCCGGATGCGCTGCATGTCGGCGCGCGCCATTGCGCGCGGCACCTGCGACTCGCCTTCGAGATACGGCAGCGGCGACGCCGAGAGCAACGGCCAGTTGTCCTTGTCCAGCGGGTGGTCCATGCGTTCCCAGCCGAGCTGGGTGGACCCCTTGCGCCCCGAATGCCCGATCTGCATGCACAGCTTCGCTTTCGAGTTCGCGTGGCAGAAATCGACGATGCGCTTGAAGGCGTCGCGTTGCGCTTCGTTCCACAGGCCCGTGCAACCCGGCGTGATGCGCCCGTCCGCCGAGGTGCAGGTCATCTCGACGTACACCAGGCCCGCGCCGCCGATGGCGCGGCTGCCCAGGTGCACGAAGTGCCAGTCCGTCGGCATCCCGTCCACCGCCGAGTACTGGTCCATCGGCGAGACCACCACGCGGTTCTCCAGCATCATCTCCCGCAGGCGAAAGGGCGTGAACATGGGCAGCGGCGGGTTCTTCAAGTCGATGTCGTAGCCCTGTGCCTTCACCTGCGCGCAGAACCAGCGGTGCATGCCCTGCACGTAGGCGGGGTCGCGCAGTTCCAGGTTCTCCCAGGTGATCTGCTTGGAGCGCGACATCACGCCGAAGGCGAACTGCTCGGGGGCCATGCCCCAGTAGCGCTGCAGGTGCTCGAACCAGGCGAGCGACACGTTCGCCGCATGCTGCGTCTTCTCCACCTCCTCGCGCCGCGACGTGTCGTAAGCGGCTAACGCCCGATTCACCTCGCCGTCCTGGTGCAGCGCTTCATACAGCGCGATGGCGTCCTCCATGGCGAGCTTGGTGCCCGAGCCGATGGAAAAGTGCGCGGTGGCCTTGGCGTCGCCCACCAGCACCGCCTTGCCCTTGACCCAGGTCTGGTTGACGATGGTGGGGAAGTTGCGCCAGACCGAGCGGTTGGCGATGAGCGAATGGCCCTCCAGCTCCTCGGCGAACACGCGCTCCAGCACCGGCAGCATCTGGGCTTCATTCATCCTGTCGAAGCCGAAGTTCTTCCAGGTGGATTCATCCGTCTCGATCACCCAGGTGGAGCGTCCCTCCTCATACTGGTAGCAGTGCGCGAGGATGATGCCCTCGGGCGTCTCGCGGAAGAAGTACTTGAAGGCATCGAGCGGCTTGGTCGAGCCGAGCCAGGTGAACTTGTTGGGGCGCAGGTCGACGCTGGGCTTGAAGTGCGCCTTGTGCTGCTCGCGGATCTTCGAATTGATGCCGTCGGCGACCACCACCAGGTCCGAGTCGGCGAACGCTTCGAGCCCCTCGACCTCGGTCTGGAAGCGGATGGCGACGCCGAGCTCGCGGCAGCGGTCCTGCAGGATGGC
>DASTTC010000490.1:0-3293 GCA_035760345.1 Burkholderiales bacterium
GCACACGACGCCGGCGGTCTGCTCTGCCAGGTCGGTAACCGAGAACTGCTTTTTCGCCTGCGTGCGGCTCATGCGCCGCCCGGCGCCGTGCGCGCAGGACTGGAAAGCCTCGGCGGATCCCTTGCCGCGCACGATGTAGCTGCGCGTGCCCATGCTGCCCGGGATGATGCCGAGGTCGCCCGCGCGCGCACGGATCGCTCCCTTGCGCGTCACCCAAACGCTCTCGCCATAGTGGGTTTCGCGCTCGACGTAATTGTGGTGGCAATTGACCGCCTGCGTGGTGACTTCGAACGCCGGCAGGTGGCGTCGGAGCGCCTCGAGCACCAGGTGCATCATCTCGGCGCGGTTGGCGCGCGCGTAGTCCTGCGCCCAGCCCACCGCGTGCAGGTAGTCGTCGAAGTGCTGCGCGCCCTCGGGGAAGTACGCGAGGTCGCGGTCGGGGAGCTGCTGCCGGTGGCGCTCGGCGTCGCGGCGGGCCAGCTCGATGAAATAGGTGCCGATGGCGTTGCCCATGCCGCGGCTGCCCGAGTGCAGCATCACCCAGACGCGCTGCGCCTCGTCCAGGCACACCTCGATGAAGTGGTTGCCGCCGCCCAGGGTGCCGATCTGGCGCACCCAGCTGGAACGCTTGCCGACGCGTTTCTCGATGCCGGGGTGCTTTTCCAGGATCGCGCGCAGGCCGCGCTTGAAGGGCTTCGCCGCGTCGCCGCGCGCGTCGCGCTCGTCGTGCTGCTCGAAGCCCACGGGCACGTCGCGGGAAATCCGCGCGAACACCTTCTTCAGCGAAGCTTCGTCGATCTCGTTCGCGGTGAGCGAGAGGCGCGCGGCGATCATGCCGCAGCCGATGTCCACGCCCACCGCGGCCGGAATGATCGCGCGCAGCGTGGGGATTACCGAGCCGACGGTCGCGCCGACGCCGTGGTGCACGTCGGGCATGGCCGCGACGTGGTGATGCACGATCGGCAGCTGCGAGATATTGACGAGCTGGGCTCGCGCGCGCTCCTCGACGTCGTCGGTGTAGACCTTGACGGGAACGCGGCCTTCGCGGATCTCCTGGCGGACCGGCATGGGCCGATCTTAGTCCAGCGGCAGCCCCACGTAGTTCTCGGCGAGCGTCGTCGCCTTGGCTTTCGAGCTCGTCACGTAGTCCAGCTCGGCGAGCTGCAGCCGGTGGTGGAACGGCGAATCGTCGTGGAAGCGGTGCAGCATCGAGGTCATCCACCAGGAGAAGTGCTCGGCGCGCCACACCCGCCGCAGCGCGGTGGCCGAGTACTGCGCGAGGAGGTCGCCGCGCTTGTCCTGGTAATGCGCCTTGAAGGCGCGCGCCAGCACGCGCACGTCCGCCACCGCGAGATTGAGGCCCTTGGCGCCCGTCGGCGGCACGATGTGCGCCGCATCCCCGGCGAGGTACAGGCGCCCGTACTGCATGGGTTCGACCACGAAGCTCCTCATGGCGACGATGCCCTTCTGGAAGATGCGCCCCTCCTTCAGCTGCCAGCCGTCGAGCGTGGCCAGGCGCGCGCGCAGCTCTTCCCAGACGCGGTCATCCGACCAGTGCTCGATGCGCTCTTCGGGTTCGCACTGCACGTACAGGCGCTGGATCTGCGGCGAGCGCGTGCTGACCAGCGCGAAGCCGCGCTCGTGGTGCGCGTAGATCAGCTCGTCGGTGGAGGGCGGCGCTTCGACCAGCACGCCGAGCCAGCCGAAAGGATAGGTGCGCGTGAACTCGGTGCGCCGGCGCGAGGGCATCGCCGGGCGCGACACGCCGTGGAAGCCATCGCAGCCCGCAACGAAGTCGCAGGCGAGTTCGCGCAGCTCGCCGCCCGCATCGCGGTAACGCACCTTTGGCGCGTCGGTGTCCAGGTCCTGCAGCGTCACGTCCTTCACGCCGAACTCGATCGGCGCGCCCGCGTCGAGCCGCACCTTGACCAGATCCTTGATCACCTCGTGCTGCGCGTACACCATGATCGAGCGCCCGCCGGTGAGGCCCGCGAGGTCGATACGCCGCGTGCGGCCGGCGAAACGCAGGGTGATGCCGTGGTGCACCGCGCCCTCGCGCATCATGCGCTCGCCGACGCCCGTCTCGTTCAGGATGTTGACGGTGCCCTGCTCCAATACGCCGGCACGCAGGGTGGCCTCGATCTCCTCGCGTGTGCGCGTCTCCAGCACCACCGACTCCACGCCCTCCAGGCGCAGCAGGTGCGCAAGCAGCAATCCCGCGGGCCCGGCGCCGACGATGGCGACCTCGGTTTTCACAGCTTGAGCAGCTTCGCCGCGTTGTGCTTCATGATCAGCGGGCGCACCTCGGGCTTGATGGGGAGCTTGTCGAACTCCGCCACCCAACGCTCGGGGTCGATCACCGGATAATCCGAACCGAACAGGATCTTGTCCTTGAGCAGGGTGTTGGCGTACTGGATGAGGATCGGCGGGAAGTACTTCGGCGACCAGCCCGAGAGGTCGATGTACACCTGCGGCTTGTGCGTGGCCACCGAGAGCGCCTCCTCCTGCCATGGGAACGAGGGATGCGCGAGGATGATCGGCATATCCGGGAAGTCCGCCGCCACGTCGTCCAGATACATGGGGTGCGAATACTTCAGCCGGATGCCGCCGCCGCCCGGGGTTTGCGCACCGACGCCCGTCTGCCCAGTGTGAAACAGCGCCGGCAGCTTCGCCTCCGCGATCGCCTCGTACAGCGGATAGGCCAGGCGGTCGTTGGGATAGAACTCCTGCACGGACGGATGGAACTTGAAGCCGCGCACCTTGTAGTCCTTGATCAGGCGCCGCGCCTTCCTCACGCCGTCCGCGCCGCGGTGCGGGTTGATGCTCGCGAACGGGATGGCGACGTCCGCATTCTTGTAGGCGAGCTCGGCGATCTCCTCGTTGGTGAGGCCGCGACTGGCGCCCTTGTCGCCGTCCACCGTGAACACGACGAACGCCATCTTCAGCTTGCGGTACATGTCCGCCATCTCCGGCACGGTCTGGTGCTGCGGCGTGTAGCGAAAGTAGCTGCCCATCGCCTGCTGCGATTCGGTGGGCTGGTCGCCCACGCGCAGCGCGGATTTCCAGGCGTGGGTGTGGACGTCGATGGCAACCAGTTCGTCCAGGTTCATGTTCTCGCTTTCAGCACCTGCGGCGCGGTGGGTTCGGTATAGAGCATTTCTACCAGATCGGCGCGGCACTTGAGCACGGCGCGCTGGTTGATCGAGCCCTTGTCGGTGATCTCGCCCGCGTCGATGGAGAGCGGTCCTGCGAGGAGCACCGCCCGCGCGATGCGGTTGCTGCTGCCCGTCGCG
>DASTTC010000491.1:0-7467 GCA_035760345.1 Burkholderiales bacterium
CGGAACTGCAGCGGCTGCACGCCGGGCGCTAGCCCGGGGCGCGCGAACGGCCGACGGCCGGGCTTAGCGCAAGCCGAGGAACGACAGCAGCGCTACGATGATGACGACGGCGCCGACGATGTAGACGATGCTGTTCATGAGTGGATCCTTTGTGTGAATGCGTACTGAATCATCAGAGCTTTTGCGCCGCGGCGCGGCCCGCGGCGTCCACGAACACGCGATAGCGGCTGCCATCCTTGCAGGTCGCGATGTGGTCGTTGTCCGCCTGGCGTTTTGCGCTCACCACCTCGCCGCAGGGCTTGGCCAGCAGCATCAGGACGGACGTCAGATCCCTGAGCAGCGCGGGATCCTCCGCGGCCGGCGCGGGCGCCGTGAACAGCATCGCCAACGGGAACAGCAGGGCCGCGGCCCGGGTGGGTGCGAACATGAAACGACTCCTTCGTTCAGGCAAGCGCATTGAACTTCACCGGGTCGGCGAGGATGGCCCAGATCGCTTCGCGCGAGCCCGAGATCATCTGCGCCAGGGAGGGATCGTCGTCCTGCAGGACGGCGAGCACTTTCAGCACCAGCATGTCGTACGGTTGTCGCAGCGTCTTCACGCCGCTTGCGCCACCGCCCTGATGTTGCGCGCGCACCTGCTGTAGCAGGTCGTCCATCTGGTTCTTGAGTGCAAGCTTGGTGAATACGCCAATGGCGCTGGTGCCGCGCAGGCGTGCTGTCAGACCCGCAACGTCGAGCGTTGGCGCGGGCTTGGGGACCTCGCGCACGGCCTTCACCGGCTGCTTGCGCCCGACAACCGCGGGTGTGACGACCGCGGGTGTGACGACCGCGGGTGTGACGACCGTGGGTGTGACGACCAAGGGTGCTGCCGGGGTCGTCGGCGCGTCGGCGACCGTGGCGCAGCTCGCCGTCAGTGCGAGCAGGCCGATCGCCGCGAATTGCATGGCCGCCGCCTAGCGCCGGGCGGCCAGGAAACCCACCAGCAGGCCGGCAGCCACTGCCACGCCGATCGCGGACCACGGGTGCTCGCGCACGTAACCATCGGCGGCGGCGGCGGTTTCGCGGGTCTTGTCGAGCATCGGCTGCGACGCCTCCGCCAGCGCGGTCTTGGCGCGCGATACTTTCTGCTCGAACTTCACGCGCGCCGCCGCCAGGCCCTCGCCCGACATCGTCGTCGCGGCCTTCAGCAGATCCTCGCTGTCGGAAATCATGGCCCTGAAATCGGCGGCGATCCTGCTGCCGGCCTGGTCGAACTGCTGTGCGGATTGATTGATCATTGCGGTCTCCTGGGTTTGAAAACGATGTTCACGCCCGGGCGAGCTGCTGCTCGACCCCGGTCTGCCGCTGCAGCGCGGCCGCGTTGCCGGACATCTCATAGCGGCGTGCCGCCTCGTCCCAGTCGGCGATCGCCCACCAGGCATTCAGGTAGTCGAGCCGCCGGTTCTCGTGCTTCAGGTAATAGGCATGCTCCCAGACGTCGTTCACCAGCACCGGGAACTGCCCCTGCGTCAGCGGGTTCTCGTGACCGTGGGTGGTGCTCACCTGCAGCTTCCCGCCGTCTCGCTGCGTGCGCACGAGCCACACCCAGCCGGAGCCGAACACCTTGCTTCCTGCTTCGACGAAGCGGGCCTTGAACTGCGCGAAACTGCCGAAGTCGCGTTTGATCGCATCGGCGAGTGCGCCCGCCGGCTCGCCGCCGCCGTGGGGCGACATCGCGCGCCACAGCAGGCTGTGGTTCAGATGCCCGCCGGCGTTGTTGTGCACCGCCGTGCGCACGCCCGCCGGGATCTCGCCCGAATTGAGCAGCAGCCAAAGGGTCGGGCGCTGCTGCAGTTCCGGGTAATCCGCCAAGGCCGCGTTCAGGTTGTCGACGTAGGACGCATGGTGCTTGCCATGGTGTAGCGTCATGGTGCGTGCGTCGATATGCGGCTCCAGCGCCGCGTGGGCGTAGGGCAGGGCCGGCAATACGTTTCCCAGCGTCATTGCGCTGCTCCTCGGTTCGCGCTGCGTCACGACCAGCGCCTAGGCGATTGTCGACGTGACTCGCGAAACGTTCGGTGCGCTGTCCCACATGCCGCTGCCGACTCGCGGCCGCAGCCTGACTGCCACCTGGTGCTCCTGGCGGTCGTCGCGCAGCGGGATCTCCGGCACCGCCTGGACCACGCCGTCCACGCTCACGCTCATCTCGGCGCCTGCGCCTGCGGATTGGTACACGCTGATGAGGTAGCTGGTTTGCCTGAAGCGATAGCGCACCCGGAATTCCTGCCAGTCTGCCGGCAGGCAAGGCGCGAAACGCATCCGGTCTGCCGTCACCCGCAATCCCAGCAAGGATTCCGTGATCAAGCGGTACATCCAGCCGGCGGAGCCCGTGTACCAGGACCAGCCGCCGCGGCCGGTGTGCGGCGTAACGGCGTAGACGTCGGCGGCGACGACGTAGGGCTCCACCTTGTAACGGGCAACGCCCTCGGGCGAGGCGCCATGGCGCAGCGGATTGATCATGCCGAGCAACTCCCACGCTCGCGCGTGGTCGCCCTGCGCGGCGAACGCCATTGACGCCCAGATCGCCGCATGGGTGTACTGGCCGCCGTTCTCGCGCACGCCGGGCACGTAGCCGCGGATGTAGCCGGGATTCAGGTCCGAGGTGTCGAACGGCGGGTCCAGCAACTGGATGAGCGCGTGCTCCCGGCGCACCAGGCGCCGATCGAGCGCGTTCATCGCCAGCCGCGCGCGACCGGGTTGCGCCACGCCGGACAGCACCGACCAGCTCTGCGCGACGGAGTCGATCTGGCATTCGGCGTTGGACGAGGAGCCCAGCGGCGTGCCATCGTCGAAGTAGGCGCGGCGATACCACCCGCCGTCCCAGCCGTGCTCCTCGAGGTTCAGGCGCAGCCGGGCGGCTTCCAGCTCGCAGCGCTCGGCGAAGGTCGCGTCGTTCGCCTGGCGCGCGAGTGTGGCGAACTGGGTCAACACCTGGTGCAGGAAGAAGCCCAGCCACACGCTTTCGCCCTTGCCCTGCAGGCCCACCAGGTTCATGCCGTCGTTCCAGTCGCCGGAGCCCATCAGCGGCAGGCCATGCGCGCCGAACCGCAGGCCCCTTTGGATCGCGCGCACGCAGTGCTGGTAAAGGCTCGCGGATAGCGCGGAGCGCTGCGGCAGGTCGTAATAGGATTCCTCCCCGGGGTTCACGCCGCGGCCGTCGAGGAACCGGACCTGCTCCTGCAGGATCGCGCTGTCCCCGGTGCCGTGGACGTAACGGCAGGTGGCCAGCGGCAGCCACAGGTAATCGTCCGAGCAGTGCGTGCGCACGCCGCGCCCGGAAGGCGGATGCCACCAGTGCTGCACGTCGCCTTCCGTGAACTGGCGCGAGGCGCACAGCAGCAGGTGCGCGCGCACCAGCTGCGGCTCGGCGTGGACCAGCGCCATGACATCCTGCAACTGGTCGCGAAAGCCAAAGGCGCCGCCCGACTGGTAGTGACCGCTGCGGCCCCACAGCCGGCTCACCATCGTCTGGTAGACCAGCCAGCCGTTGCACAGCAGGTCGAGCGAACGGTCCGGCGTTGCGATCTGCACGGCGCCCAGCGTTTGCTGCCAGTACTGGCGCACCGCGTCGAGCGCCGCCCGGGCCGTGCCCGATTGGCGAAGGCGCTGCGCCAGGCGGCTGGCGTCGTCGGCGCCGTGACCCACGCCCAGGCGAAAAACAATGGAGCGCGATGCGCCCTCGGCGAGGTCGAACGGGACCTGGATCGCGGCGCAGGGATCCATGGCTGCGCCCACTTTGCCGGACAGCCGCGCGCGGGCGAGGGCAGCCGGATTACGCAGCGTGCCGTTGCGCCCGATGAACTCGGTGCGATCGCCGCTGACCGTCCGGGTCACGTCGTCCACGTCGAAGAAGGCGACCTGATCGGCGAACTCGGGGTTGTAGGCGTTGCGCGCGAGCAGCGCGCCGCTGCCGGGGTCGATCTCGGTGACCACATGCATGCTCGACTTCTGCCGCAGGTCGCCCAGCACCCATTCCACGTAGCCGGTGGCGGACAGGCGGCGCGGCCGGCCCGAGGTGTTGCGCACTTTCAGCAACGCGAACTTGACCGGCATGTCGAGCCCCACGAAGATCGTGAGTTCGGTCTCCACGCCGTCCTCGGAGTGCTCGAACACGCTGTAGCCGAAGCCGTGCCGGGTAACGTACTCGCCCGTGCCCGGGCAGGGCAGCGCGCTCGGCGACCAGAGGTGCCCGGACTCCTCGTCGCGCAGGTAATAGGCTTCCCCGCTCGCATCGCCGACCGCGTCGTTGCTCCAGGGGGTGAGGCGAAACTCGTGAGCGTTCCCGTGCCACGTATAGGCAGCGCCGCTGTCGGATAGCACGCAGCCGAAGTGCGCATTGGCCAGCACGTTCACCCAAGGCGCGGGGGTGGCACGCTGCTGCGTCGTCGTGATCACGTACTCGCGCCCGTCCGGCGTGAAGCCGCCCAGGCCGTTGAACAGCAGCAGTTCGCGCTGTGCGGCCACGGCAGGTGGCGCCGGCTTGGCGACGCGGGCGCTGGTCGCAACGAACCGAGGGATGGCCGGCTCGACCGTGGCGCGCTGCCGAACCTGATCGGCGAGGCTGCCGCGCGCGTCGGTGAATACGGCGCGCGCCACCGATTGCAGCAGGATGCGGTCCTCGTTCGAGATCTGCTCGGCGGAACGCACGAAAATGCCGCCGGGCCGGTCGATCACGCCTGCTTCCACGCTGGCCGCGATCAGGCCCATGATCTGCTCGTGCAGTTGCTGGCGGTAGCCGCCGCGATCCTCGTTCCAGACCACCAGGTCCACCGCGAGGCCCTTCAGGCGCCAGTAGGCGTGGGCCTGGATCAGCTGGCGCACCAGCTCGATGTTCGCCGGTTCCTTCAATTGCACCAGCACGATGGGCAGGTCTCCCGAGATCGCATAGCCCCACAAGCCGGACTGTCCGCGCCGGTTCCGCGCGATGACGCCCGCTTCGACACGCAGCGATGCATTGGCGTACAGGATCGAGCTGGCAAGGCGCCCGTAGAGCTGGGCATCGGCTTCGGTGACATTGATCTGACGCAGCGCGACCTGGCTGTGCGTCCAGGCCATCTCGAAGGCGCGATCGGCAAGGCGCCGGTCCTGGTACTTTTCCGCCAACTGCAGGCAGGCGGCGCGGCTCTCGCCGATGCCGGTGACCAGGTCCAACGTTGCCGTCTGCAGCGGATCGAGGGCGAAACGCTGTCGGATGGCGACGATCGGGTCGAGCACCGAGCCTTCGCTCCCCGACAATGCGCTGTCCTCGCGTAGCGCCTGCGGCTGGCTCACGCTGTTGCCGCGGCCGATGAACCGCGCCCGGTCGGTTTCATACGACACCTGCGTGGCCTCCGCGCCATGCAACGCCATGCGATGCAGCATCCAGGGCGCCGCGTCGTCGCGCGAGCGCGGCCGGCGCGTGCACAGGATGGCCTGCCGCGCGGGCACGATCTCGGTCTGCACGAACAGGTTGCTGAAAGCCGGATGCAGGTCGTCGGCGGAAGCGGGGGCGAGCACCACTTCGGCATAGCTGGTCACTTCCACGCTCCGGCGCCTGCTGGAGCGGTTGGTAATGTGAACGCGGCGCAGTTCGATGTCATCCTCCGGGGACACCACGATCTCGGTATGCGTGTCGAGACCCGCGTCCAGGCGGCGGAACTCCACGCGCTGCTCGGTGAACACCGCCTCGAAGGAATCGGGGCGTTGCAGCGCCGGCTGGAACGCGCTCGACCAGAACTTGCCGCTGTCCACGTCGCGCAGGTAGCAGAACGTGCCCCACGGGTCGCAGGTGGCGTCCTCGCGCCAGCGGGTGACGGCGATGTCCTTCCAGCGGCTGTAGCCGCCGCCCGCATTCGTGACCATCACGTGATAGCGGCCGTTGGACAGCAGCTGCAGTGCCGGTATCGCCGTATCGGGCGAGTTGAAGACCCGCATCGGCGGCTCGAGAGCGGCGGCGGTGCGGGGATCCATCCGCTCCGGGTGGCTCAGATAGAACGCATTGGCTTTCGGAATGCGTTCCTGCAGCAGCAGCAGCGTGGCCTGGAACTGCGGATCGGACACGAAGCGCCGCTGCATGGGCTGCTCGAGCAGCAGGTGCGCCAGCGACAGCAGGCTCATGGCCTGGTGATGGCCCATGAACGAGCGCACCACGGCGTGCGTCTGCGTCTGGCGCAGTCGCGCCGGGGTGTAATCGATCGCCTCGTAGAAGCCGAAATTGCCCAGAAAGCCCTCGGCCGCGAGCCGCTGCAAGTTGTCGCTGGCGGCCTCGGGCTCGATCATCAGCGCCAACGCCGTGGCGTAGGGCGCGATCACCAGATCCCCGCCCAGGCCGCGATTGAGGCCGAGGCCGGGCATGCCGAACGCGCGGTACTGGTAATTGCGTGCCGCGTCGACCGCGTTGTATCCGGACTCCGACATGCCCCAGGGCACGCCGCGCCGGGCGCCGTACTCGATCTGCCGCCTGACCGCCACGCGGCAACTCTCGTCGAGCAGCGTGTTGTCGTAGGCCGGCATCACGAGCAGCGGCATCAGGTACTCGAACATCGAGCCGCTCCAGGAGAGCAGCGCCGGCCCGCTGCCGGTGTTGACGAGCAATCGGCCCAGCGCGAACCAGCTCTGCTGCGGCAGTTGGCCTTGCGCGATCGCGACGAACACCGCGAAGCGGGCCTCCGAGGCGAGCAGGTCGTAGTAACCCGCGTCGCACTTGCGCTCCGTCACGTTGTAGCCGATCGCCAGCAGGTGCCGTACGTCGTCATACAGGAAGTCGTAGTCCGCGCACGCCATCTCACCGGCCTGCTGCACGAGACGCTCGATCTCCTCCAAGCGCTCGCGCGCCGTCGGCACGCCTTGCGCCGCCAACTCGCGCAGCGTGGGCAGGGCGGGCGGGGTCGACAGGGTGAGCGTACTGACCGCGGACGGCGGCGCGAGCAAGGTCAGCTCATCCAGCGTGTCCTGGCATTGCCGGGCGAGGGCACGCGCCCAGGGCCGAGGTCCCGCATCCGCGTCCAAGTCGAGCGCGCGCAGGATCTGCGCGCTGCCCGCCGCAAGCTGCTCGAGGACCGCGCGCGCCGACGGGACAGAAGACGGCCGTTGGGCGAGGGCCGAATCCAGAGCCTGCTGGAAGTCAAGCAGCGCGCCGGGCGCCCAATGCGGCGCGGCATCGAGCAGTGTGCGAATGGTATCCTCCAACCCTTCCAGCCATCGGGCCGCGAGCACCGGCTGGTCCGGCAGCGCTGCCAGTCCGGCGCGCAGCGTGAGCAGATGTCCCGCGAGGTTGCCGCTGTCGACTGTCGACACGTAGGCCGGCAGCAGCGGCCGCAAGGATTGCGTGTCGTACCAGTTGTAGAAGTGGCCGCGATGCCGTTCCAGTCGTTGCATCGTGTCGAGCGCATGGCGGGTGCGCTCGATGAGTTTGCCGGCGGGCACATAGCCGAAGTCGTACGCCGACAG
>DASTTC010000492.1:0-5598 GCA_035760345.1 Burkholderiales bacterium
TCTGCTTCTGCCGCGAATCCATCGCCTGCACGAACTGCTGCGCATCGGCGCGGCGCGAGCGCGCCATGTAGCTCTGGTAGGAGGGGTACGCGATCGCAGCGAGAATCCCGATGATCACTACCGTGATCAACAGCTCGATCAGTGTGAACCCCCGTGCCTGCCGCATGATGGACTCCCTGCCCCCGTGTGATGGAAGCATGCTAGAGAAGATCTCCGGCGGGGGGCAACGCGGGGCGACCGGCGGCGGCTAACGCCGCGCGAACGGCACGGTGCCCCGCAGCATGGCGTGAATTGCATCACAAAGGGGGTGCGCCGGGGGCGTGGCGTATAATCCGCGCCTTCGCGCTGGTGTAGCTCAGTTGGTAGAGCAACTGATTCGTAATCAGTAGGTCCCCCGTTCGAGTCGGGGCACCAGCACCAAGACAGATTCTTGCAAATGGGCGCACGCATCCTGGTGGTGGACGACGACGAGGGCATTCGCGACCTCCTGCGCCTGCATCTGACGTCCGCCGGTTACGAGGTGCAAGTGGCCGCCGACGCCATTGCCGCGGGCTACATCGTGCTGCAGGCGCCGCCCGACCTCATCATCACCGACGTGAACATGCCGCACATGGACGGCTTCGAGTTCGTCGCGGCGCTGAAGGCCGACACCTCCCTGCCGCGCATCCCGGTGATATTCCTCACGTCGGTGGACGACGGCGATTCGCGCAGCCGCGAGCTGGGAGCGGTGGGCTATGTCACCAAGCCGGTGCGCGCCGACCGCCTGCTGTCGCTGGTGGCGCAGCACGTGCCCGGCGGGGCCATTCCGATCGGCTGAACGGGCTGGCGCGGCCGGTTCAGCCGCGCGCGACGCACGGGTGCAGGGTCGCGCCCTCGAAATCCCTTGCCGCGGCCTCCAGGCGCGCTTGCAACGGCGCATCGACTTCGCGTACCTGGAACCAGACCTTGGGCACGCGCGTTTCGCGCCGGCCGATGACGGCGCTGCGCACGCCCTTGTCGCGCAGTGCTTCGAGATGCGCCTTGGCGGCGTCTTCTGAGCGGAATACGCCGAGCGACAACGACCAGCGCAGAGCGCCGTTGTCCTGGACGATGAAGTAGTCGAACACGCCGAGCTGCTTCAGCTCCGCCGCCTTCTTCAGCGCGCCGGCGCGGTTTCCTTGCGGCGGCATGTGTACCCACCAGCTCGCGATCTCCTCGCCGAGGTACTGCGCCAGGCGCGCACCGAGCGCGAGCGGCTCGAGGCGCTGCGCGGCGCGCGAGGCGTCCGCCGGGCTGAAGCTGCCCCATTCCACGCAGGCGACCGGCGTGGCCTCGGGCGCTGGCGCGGCCACCGGCTTGGGTTTCGGCTTCTCTGGCGCCGGCGCCGCGGACGGCAGTTGCGCGAGCTCGCGCTCGGGCACGATGCGCAGCTTCTGCGGCTCCAGCTGCCGCGCGAGGGGTGCGCGATCCATGGCCGGATCGGGCGGCGCGAGATAGCGCGCCCAGGCGAAGAAGGCCAGATTGGCGGCGAGCAGCAGCAGGAACGCCAATCTCACGACCAGGCGATCCGTGCAAGGCCTTCGAGCACCAGGTTTTCCACGTAACGGCAGGGAATCCCGAGCTGCTCGATCAGCGACGCTCCGGCGCCGCCCGACACCAGGCATTCGGCCCGGTCGCCCGCGATGCGGTACATGCGTTCGACGGCCCCCGCCTGCGCGTGGCGGCAGCCGGATTCGATGGCGTCCACGGTGTTGCGCGGCATGCGCACGAAGCGACCTTCCTGCAGCGGCAGCCGTCCCGTGTGCTCGTGCAGGACGAAACGCATCAGGTCCACCCCCGGCAGGATCAGGCCGCCGAGGAATTCCCCCTCCGCCGACAGCAGGTCGGCCGTGGTCGCGGTGCCCGCATTGACCACCAGGCATGGGCCCGGGTGCAGCGCCCGCGCGGCTACCAGTGCCGCCCAGCGATCCGAACCCAGCTGGCGCGGGCGCTCGTAGCGGCTCGTCACGCCGCAGCGCGCCTCCTCGCCCGACAGCCAGAACGGCTCCGCCTCGAAGATGCTGGTCCAGTTCACCAGCAGCTGGTGCGCGCCGTCGCCGGCGACGTTCGAGATGACGATGCGCTCGGGGTTCTCGTGCGTGGCGGCGAACGGGTTGATGTCGTGGTTGGCGGCTGCGAACTCGATCAGCGACACCGTGGCGAGGCTCGACCAGTCGCGGCCGTCGTGCCAGCCCCACTTGACCCGGGAATTGCCGGCGTCGATGGCGAGGATCACGCGCGCCGCTCCAGCAGCACGCGCCCGCTGCGCACGGTGCGCAATCCGCCGCGGGTGCGCAGCTGCAGCGCGCCGTCCCGGGCGAGTCCCGCGGCGACCCCCGCCAGGATGCGGCCGTCCGCCAGGCGCACGCGCAGCGGCTCGCCGGGGAATGCCTGCAACGCATCCCAGTCGCTGCGAAAAGGCTCGAAACCGACGGCGTCGAAGGCGCGAAGTGCGCCGAGCACTTCGCGCCCCAGCGCGCCGATCACCGCGTTGCGCCCCGGCAACGGGCTCAGGCAGTCCTCCAGCGCGGCCACGCCCCGGCGCAGCCGCACTGCGAGGCCAGGCGCATTGCGGTGATTGATGCCGATGCCGACCACGACCGCGCTGCCCTCGCCCTGCGTGCGCGTTTCCACCAGGATGCCGCCCAGCTTCCCGGCGCCCAGCATGAGGTCATTGGGCCACTTGAGCGCGGTGCCGGCCGCGCCGAGCGCGCGCAACGCGCGCACCGCGGCGACCCCGGCGACGATCGACATGCCACTCAGCTCGCGCACGGGGCGCGCGAGCGTCAGGCCGAGCGAGAACAGCACGCCATAGCCGGCCGGGCTGTGCCAGCGCCGACCGCGCCGGCCGCGGCCCGCGGATTGCACGTTTGCCGCAAGCAACGCCGGCCGCTGCGGGCGCGCGTCGAGCAGCGTTTGATTGGTGGACGCGCAACGCGCGACGACCCGCACGTCGGCGCCCGGGACGCGAATAGCGCTGGCTTCGAGCCGATCCATCGGCGCTAGTTTACGGTCTACGCTGCGCCGAAGGCGAAATCGCGTCCGGGGGCCGCCTCGAACAAGGCCTTGGTGTACTCGTGCCGCGGGGCGCCGAAAATCTGCGACGCGGGGCCGTACTCCACTACGCGCCCCTGCGACATGACCGCCACGTGGTCGCAAATCTGGGCCGCGACGCGCAGGTCGTGGGTGATGAACAGCATCGCCAGGTGCAGGCGCCCTCGGATCTCCTCGAGCAGCGCCAGCACCTGCGCCTGCACCGAGACGTCGAGCGCCGACACGGCTTCGTCGGCGACCAGCAGCTCGGGCTCCATGGCGAGTGCGCGCGCGATGCAGATCCGCTGGCGCTGTCCGCCGGAGAACTGGTGCGGGTAGCGGTCCAGCGACGCCGGGTCCATGCGCACGAGTTGCATCAGCTTCGTTGCCCGCTCGAGCGCCGCGGCGCGGGTTACGCCGTAGTTGAGCGGGCCTTCCATGATGGCCTCCAGCACCGTGCGGCGCGGATTAAGCGACCGGTAGGGATCCTGGAACACGATCTGCACGCGCCGCCGCAACGGCCGCAGGCGCCCGGGCGGCATCGCGGCGATGTCCTCGCCGCCAAGCAGGATCTCGCCCCCGCTCGGGTCGATGAGGCGCACGATGCAGCGCGCCACCGTGGACTTGCCCGAGCCCGACTCGCCGACGATGCCCAGCGTCTGGCCCTTGCGCACCTCCAGCGTCACGTCCGCGGCGGCGTGCACTTCGCGGCGTTTCGCGAACCAGCTGCGGTCGCGATAGGTCTTCTCCAGGCCGCGCGTGGCGAGCACCACCGGCGCCGCGCCGTCCGCGGCGCGCGCCTGCGGCTTGAGTGTCGGCACCGCGCCGATCAGCATGCGCGTGTAGTCGTGCCGCGGGCGCTTGAGCACCTCGTCCTTGGCGCCGAACTCCACCAGCTCGCCCAGGCGCAGCACGGCCACGCGATGGGCGATCTCGGCCACCACGCCGAAGTCGTGCGTGATGAACAGCACTCCCGTGCCGTGGCGTGCCTGCAGGTCCTGGATGAGCTTGAGGATCTGCGCCTGCGTGGTGACGTCGAGCGCCGTGGTCGGTTCGTCGGCGATGAGCAGCGCGGGCTCCAGCACCAGCGCCATCGCGATCATGATGCGCTGGCGCTGGCCGCCGGAGAGCTGGTGCGGGTAGGCGGCGACCATGCGCTGCGGATCAGGCAGGCGCACTTCGCGCACGATGTCGAGGATCTTGCTCCGCCGCTCCACCGGGGAGAGCTTGGTATGCTCGCGCAGCACCTCGTCGAGCTGGTCGCCGCAGCTCATCACCGGGTTGAGCGCGGTCATCGGTTCCTGGAACACCATCGACATGCGCGTGCAGCGCAGCTCGCGCAGGCGGCGTTGCGTCGCCTGCGTGATGTCCTCGCCCTCGAGCAGGATCGTGCCGCCGGTGACCGGCAGGCCCTTGGGCAGCAAGCCCATCACGCCCTGCGCGATCACCGACTTGCCGGAGCCGGACTCCCCCACCAGGCACACGATCTCGCCGCGCTGCACGTCGAAGGACACGCGCGCGGCGGCGTCGGCGCGATCGCTGCCGCGGGGCAAGGCGATCGTCAGGTCGCGGACCTCAAGCACGCTCATGGCGGTCAGACCTTCTTCGCCATCTTCGGGTCGAGCGTATCGCGCAGGCCATCGCCGAGAATGTTGACCGCCAGCACCGTCACGGCAAGGAACACCCCGGGGAAGAACAGGTTGTGCGGGTAGGCCATGAACTGCACCCGGCCCTCGGCCATGATGTTGCCCCAGGTCGGGATGTCGGGCGGCAGACCCACGCCGAGGAAGGACAGGATCGCCTCCACCAGGATCGCCGAGGCGCAGATGTAGGTGCCCTGCACCAGCAGCGGCGCGACGCAGTTCGGCAGGATGTGCCCGAACATGATTTTCCAGGTCGGCGTCCCCAGCGAGATCGCGGCCTCGACGTAGGGCTCCTCGCGGATGGAGAGCACGAGAGCCCTCACCAGGCGCGTCACGCGCGGGATCTCGGTGATGGCGATGGCCAGCACCACCGTGAGCACGCTCGCGCGCCACAGCGCCACCAGCGCAATGGCCAGCAGTATCGCGGGAATCGCCATCAGCCCGTCCATCACGCGCATCAGCGGTCCGTCCAGCCAGCGCAAGTAGCCCGCGCTGAGCCCGAACACGATGCCGAAGGCGAGCGCCAGCAGCGCCGTGGCGATGCCCACCAGCAGCGACACGCGCGTGCCGTAGATGACGCGGCTGTAGATGTCGCGCCCGAAGGAATCCGAGCCCATGACGAACTTGTGCCGCAGCAATTCGCCATCGAGCGTCATGATTTCGCCGGCCTGCCCCGGGCGCAGGTCGCGGCTGGCGGCGTCGAACAGCGTCGGATCCACCGTGCCGAGCAGCGGCGCCGCGCCCGCCACCACGATCATCAGCAGCAGCGCGCAGCCGCCCACGCGCACCGACCAGTTGCGGTGCAGCCGCTGCCAGGCGCTTTCGCGGCGCGCGATGTTGGCGGACTCGACCGACAGCGTCTGCAGGTCCATCAGTAGCGGATGCGCGGGTCGAAAAACACGTA
>DASTTC010000493.1:0-3348 GCA_035760345.1 Burkholderiales bacterium
TTCCTTGGCTGAGTTCCAGGAGGCCTCTTCCGACTCGATCTTGCAGAAGCAGCCGGACATGTCGACCTGCCAGCGCACGCTGTCGAAGATGAAGAACTCGGGCTCCGGGCCGAAGTACGCCGTGTCGCCGAGGCCGCTCGACTTCAGGAACGCCTCGGCGCGCCGCGCGATGCCGCGCGGGCAGCGGTCGTAAGGCTTGCCGTCGGTGGGCTCGTAGACATCGCAGCTGATGTTGAGCATCGCCTCGTCCGAGAACGGATCCATGCGCGCGCTCGACGGGTCGGGCATGAGCAGCATGTCCGAGGCCTGGATGCCTTTCCAGCCTGCGATCGAGGAGCCGTCGAAGGCGTGGCCCGATTCGAACTTATCCTTGGTGAAGTGCTTCACCGGCACTTGCACGTGCTGTTCCTTGCCGCGCGTGTCGGTAAAACGGAAGTCGACGAACTTGACTTCCTTGTCCTTCACCATCTTCAAGACGTCATCAGCCGTCATGGCCATCTGCGGATCTCCCGAGTTTGTGCAATGGAATACGGCCGCGCGAAGCGGCCGGACACGCAGGATGGAGCAGGTTCCATGCCACGAGACGGCCTCCCCGTTTCCGCCCCTGTCGCGTCACACCGAGGAAATTCTAAATGAACGATTCGCACGATGCTGGTGCATTTTTGCGTCGCCGGCACTTCTTTGGTGCCCTTCATGCCCTCGACTTGGACACCTATAATGCAAAGCAGCAATGGCGAACGACACCGACCTCGAGGCCATAAGACAGAGAGCGAGCCAGCGAGCGCGCGAACTCCAGTTGCCCTACGCCGGGGCACTGACCCCTGCCGAGGCTCACGCGTTGCTGCAGGCGGGCGCCAAGCTGGTGGACGTGCGCACCAAGCCGGAGCTGATGTATGTCGGCCGAGTACCCGGGAGCGTGCTCGTGGAGTGGCAGACCTATCCGGGGAATGCGCCCAATCCCGGGTTCGTTGCGCAGCTTGCGGCAGCGGTCGAGCCCGGCGACACGCTGATGTTCCTGTGCCGCTCGGGCGTGCGCTCGCATGCGGCGGCGGCCGCCGCCGCCGAGGCAGGCTGGCGCGATTCCTACAACATCCTCGAAGGCTTCGAGGGCGACAGGGATCCCGCGCAGCAACGCGGGAATCTGAACGGCTGGCGCAAGGCGGGGCTGCCCTGGGTGCAGGGTTAGACCGTCCAGTTCACCGCGCCGCTGTACGCGGTCGCCAGCACGACGATGCCGAATGCGATGCGGTACCACGCAAACGGCCGGAAGTCGTGCGTGGCGACATAGCGCACCAGCCAGCGGATGACGACGAAGGCGGAGACGAACGACATCACCAGGCCGACGCCGAACATGTCCAGGTCCGCCGCGCTCAGCAGGTCCCGACTGTTCCACAGATCGTAGGCACCCGCCGCGATCAGCGTCGGCACGGCGAGGAAGAATGAGAACTCCGTCGCCGCCGGGCGCGACATGCCGAACAGCATGCCGCCGATGATGGTGGCGCCCGAGCGCGAGGTGCCCGGGATGAGCGCGAAGCATTGCGCGATGCCCACCTTCAGCGCGTCTTGCCAGGTCATGGCGCGCGTCGATTCGACGCGCGCGACGCGCGTCCGACGCTCGACGAGCAGGATGATCACGCCGCCGATGATGAAGGCGAGCGCCACCGGCACGGGCGAGAACAGGTGCTCCTTGATCGCGCCGCCGAAGGCGAGGCCGAGCACGGCCGCCGGGACGAACGCGACGGCCAGATTGCGCCACAGCGCGGGATCCACGGCGAAGAAGCGCCGGCGGTACTCCCACACGACCGCAAGCATCGCTCCGGTCTGGATGGCGACGTTGAAGACCTTGGCCTTCTCGCCGTTGAAGCCGAGCAGGTCGCTCGCGAGGATCAGGTGCCCGGTGCTCGAGATCGGCAGGAACTCGGTCAGCCCCTCGACGACGCCAAGGATGAAGGCTTGCAAAAGCGGATCCATCAAATGGGGACAGTCCCTATTTGCTCGCGGATCGCGGGCCAGAAACCCGGATGGCCATCGGTCGCATTGTGGCTCGCGCCCGGCAAGACGAGTTTTCGCTTGGGTCCGCCCCAGGCTTCGTACAGCCGCTCCGCGTGCACCGGCGGGATCACCTCGTCGCGCTCCGCGATGAGCGCCAAGAGCGGCGTCTTCAGGCCCGGCGCCAGCGCGATCGAATCGAAGCGGTGCTTCAGCATCCAGTCCACGGGAAGGTACCAGTAGTAGCGCTTCGCCACCGCGGCGAGGCTGTCGAACGGCGAGATGAGCACCAGCCCGGCGAGTGGCCGCTCGGCCGCCAGCGCCACGGCGACGCCGCTGCCGAGGCTGCGGCCAAACGCGTAGATTCGTTTCGCATCCACCCCGGGCAGGCGCACGGCGTGGTCGTACAGCGCGAGCGCATCGGCGACGAGTGCCTTCTCCGAGGGCGAGCCCGCGCTCTGGCCGTAGCCGCGGTAATCCATGAAGAGCCAGGACACGGCCGGAGTCTCCGCGCGCGCCACCTCGAGCATCCAGGAGACATCCTCGGCGTTGCCGCCGAAGTACAGCACCAGCTGCGGTCCCGACTTGAGATGCCAGGCGTGTATGCGCGTGCCGTCCGCGGCAGTGAGAAACACGCTCGCGGCCTGGGGAATGTTGCGCGCGATCTGCGCGCGGCGCCCTTCCGGGGTCGGCTGGCGGTGGAAGATGAGGCCATCCTGCGCCAGGTAGACGATGAGCGGCAAACCGACGACAACTGCAGCAGCAACCTTGAATAGCGCGGCGATGGAGCTTTCCATGGAAGGATAGGAATTGACTCCGGCCATTGACGAAACCGCATGCTACCCCTTCCAATCACCCACTTGCGCGAGGCCCTGGAGGGGCGGGTGGCGAGCAGCGTGAATGGCCGGCGATCGAGTACCCGCGGCGGCGAACCGCTGCTCGCGGTCGAGGATCTGGCGGTTGGCTTTGACGGGCTCGACACGGCGTTGGTCGACGGCGTCTGGTTCACGCTCGAGCGCGGCGAGACCCTGTGCCTGGTCGGCGAGTCCGGTTGCGGCAAGACTGTGACCGCACTCGCGCTGATGGGCCTGCTACCACGGCCGCCGGCGCGCATCCTGCGCGGCCGCGCGCGCTTCGCTGGGCACGAGCTGTTCGCGATGACCGAGCGCGAGCTCGCCGACCTGCGTGGCGATCGCATCGCGATGATCTTCCAGGAGCCGATGACCTCGCTCAACCCGGCGTTCCGCATCGGCGACCAGATCGCCGAGGCGGTGCTGCGGCACCGCCCGGTGAGCCGCGCCGGGGCGCGCACGCGGGCGCTCGAGCTGCTCAAGCGCGTGCGGATTCCCGCGCCCGAGC
>DASTTC010000494.1:0-3431 GCA_035760345.1 Burkholderiales bacterium
GGGAAGGTCTTGGCGACGCATTCCGGATCGTTGATGCGCACCGCCACCCCGCCCAGCGCGACGAGCGACAGGCTCATCGCCATGCGGTGGTCGTCGTAGGTGTCCAGCGCGACGCCGGCGTTGAGCTTGCGCGGCGTCACCCTGAGGTAGTCCGGGCCGGCCTCGACCAAGGCGCCGAGCTTGCCGAGCTCGGTCGCCATCGCCGCGATCCGGTCGGTCTCCTTCACGCGCCAGCTGGCGATGTTGCGCACCGCGCAGGGCCCGTCGGCGAACAGCGCCAGCGCCGCGGCGGTCATTGCGGCGTCGGGGATGTGGTTGAGGTCGAGGTCGAAGGCACGCAGCGGCGCGCGGCCGCTCGCCTCGATCCAGTCCTCGCCCATCGCCACCTTCGCGCCCATCGTGATCAGCACTTCGCAGAAGCGAATGTCGCCCTGGATGCTGGCGCGCCCGACGCCTTCGACGCGCACCGGGCCGCCCCCGATCGCGCCCGCGGCGAGGAAGTAGGAGGCGTTCGAGGCGTCCCCCTCCACGAACACCTTGCCCGGCGACACGTACGGCCCCGCCGGCACGCGAAAGCGTTGCCAGCCCGAGCGTGTCACGTCGACGCCAAAGCGGCGCATCAGGTTGAGCGTGATCTCGACATACGGTTTGGAGATCAGGTCACCGTCGACCTCGATCGTCCCGCCGCCCGCGAGCGGCAACGCCATGAGCAGCGCGCTCAAGTACTGCGAGGACAGTTCGCCACGCACCCGCACCGTCTGCCCGGCCGCCACCGTCCCGGGGTGGATCGCAAGCGGCGGAAAGCCCTCCTCGCCCAGGTAGTCGATGCGCGCGCCGAGCGCGCGCAGCGCGTCCACCAGGTCGCCGATGGGCCGTTCATGCATGCGCGGCACGCCTGACAGGCGGTACTCGCCGCCGCA
This sequence comes from Burkholderiales bacterium, assembly GCA_035760345.1. GTDB lineage: Bacteria > Pseudomonadota > Gammaproteobacteria > Burkholderiales > SG8-39 > JAABQT01. The sequence continues at coordinate 921 of DASTTC010000494.1, forward strand.
GAGCGCGAGCGCCGCCGTGAGCGGGCGCAAAGCAGTGCCGGCGTTGCCGAGAAACAGCTCCGCGCGCTTCTCCCGCAGTTGCGGGCCGAGCCTGGCGAGGGCTTCGCGCATCACCCGCGTATCGTCCGCGTCGAGCAGGCCGTGCACGTCGGTCGTGCCGCCCGCCAGCGCCGCCAACAGCAGCACGCGATTGGAGATGCTCTTCGAGCCCGGCAGCCGCACCGTGCCTGCGGCGCCGGCGAACGGCCCGAGGTCCAGCCATTTCATTCGTACTCTCCGGCCAGCCAGCGCTGGCGCGCGGCGCGCGCCTCCTCGAACACCTTCTGCAGCGCCGCGCCGTCGCCACCTGCCACCAGCGGGCGCAGCGCGTGCAGTTTTGCGGCGTAGCGATCCAGCTCCTCGAGCAGCCGGTCGCGGTTGGCGGTGCAGATGTCGCGCCACATCTCGGGATGGCTCGAGGCGATGCGCGTGAAATCGCGAAATCCGCCCGCGGCGAAGCCGAACAGCTGCGCGCAATTGTCGCGGCCCGCCACCTCATGTACCAGCGCATAGGCGAGCAGGTGCGGCAGGTGGCTCACCGCGGCGAGCACCGCATCATGCTCGTCGCAAGCCATGCGGGCGACCCGCGCGCCGCACGCGCGCCAGGCGTCCTCGACGGCCTGCACGTCGGCGGCCGCGTTCTCCGGCAGCGGCGTGAGGATCACGCGCCGGTTGCGAAACAGCTCGGCGCTCGCCGCTGCAGCACCGCTTTGCTCCGCGCCGGCGATGGGATGCGCGGGCACGAACCGGGAAATCCTGTCGCCGAGCGCCGCGCGCGCCGCGTCGACCACATCGCGCTTGGTGCTGCCGGCATCCGTGACCAGTGCACCAGGCTTGAGCACCGGCGCGAGCGCGGCGAAGATATCCTTCGACTGCGCCACCGGCGCCGCCACCAACACCAGGTCCGCGCCCGCGGCGGCCGACGCTGCGTCGGGGGCGATGCTGTCGATGATGCCGTGCTCGAGCGCAAGCTTCAGGTTGGCCGCGCCGCGCCCGGCGCCCGTGATCTCCCCCGCGATGCGCGCCGCCTTCAGCGCCAGCGCAAAGGAGCCGCCGATCAGCCCGACGCCGACGACGGCGACCTTGGCAAAGCGCATCAGTCCTTCAGGCTCGCGGCCAGCGCCGACAGGAAGCGCTCGTTCTCGGCCTGCGTGCCCACGGTCACGCGCAGGTGCTCGGGCAGGCCGTAGCCGCCGCCCACCGGCCGCACGATCACGCCGCGCTTGAGCAATCGCTTGTAGATGTCCTGCGCCTTGCCCACGTGCACAGTGAGGAAGTTGCCGTAGGAAGGGATGAACGCGAGGCCGAGCTGCGCGGCGCCCTCGCGCAACTGGCGCAGGCCCTGCAGGTTCGCGGCGTAGCTTTGCGCCACGAACTCCATGTCTTCGAGCGCAGCCGCGGCCGCCGCGAGGGCGATACTGTTGACGTTGAACGGCTGGCGCACGCGGTTCATGACGTCGGCGACGCCCGGCTGCGCGAGCGCGTAACCGACACGCAAGCCCGCCAGGCCATAGGCCTTGGAGAAGGTGCGCGTGACGACGAGGTTCGGATGCCGCTTGAGCCACTTCACGGTATCGGCGCGCAGGTCCGCCGGCAGGTATTCGTTGTAGGCCTCGTCGATCACCACGATGACGCGTTCGGGCACGCGGCGCACGAAGGCTTCCAGCGCGTCGGACGCCGCGAGCGTGCCGGTCGGGTTGTTCGGGTTGGCGACCCAGACGACATAGGTCTCGTCGTCCACGGCGCGCGCCATCGCCTCCAGGTCGTGGCCGAAATCCTTCGCCGGCACGGCGATGCCGCGCGCGCCGCGCGCCTGCGTCGCGAGCGGGTACACGGCGAACGCGTGCTGCGAGTACACCGCTGCCCGCCCCGGGCCGAGGAAGGCGAGCGCCACCAGCTCGAGCACGTCGTTGGAGCCGTTGCCCAGCACCACCTGCGCCATGTCCACGCCGTAGCGGCGCGACAGCGCCACCTTGAGCTCATGGCCGTTGCCGTCGGGATAGCGCGCGACTTCGCCGAGCGCGCGCTCGATCGCGGCGCGCGTGCGCGGCCCGACGCCGCGCGGGTTCTCGTTGGAGGCGAGCTTCACGATCGACGCTTCCTTGAGGCCCATCTCGCGCGCCAGCTCCGAGATCGGCTTGCCCGGCTGGTAGGGCGCGAGCGAGCGCACGTAGGACGGCGACAGCTCGCAGGGATCGAGGTTCATGCGGTCACCGCCGGGTAGGACCCGAGCACTTTGAGAAACGGCGCCTTGGCGCGCAGCGCCTCGAGCGCCGCGGCGACGCGCGCGTCCTTGCGATGCCCTTCGAGATCGACGTAGAACACGTACTCCCACAACGCGCTGCGCATCGCGCGCGCCGGGCGCGACTCGATGCGCGTCATGCTGACGCCGTTCTCGGCCAGCGGCGTGAGCAGCGCGTGCACCGCGCCGGGCTTGTTTTCGGCCGAGAGCACGATCGAGGTGCGATCGCG
>DASTTC010000495.1:0-4165 GCA_035760345.1 Burkholderiales bacterium
CAGCATCCGCACCAACGGCAAGTCCGACGGCTCCATCAACCTCACCGGCGAAGCGCAATCCGACCGCGGCACCGACGAGATCACCATGGTGCTCACCGGCGCGTTGCCGCTCGCGCTCAAGCCCGACGCGAAAAGCGCGGCTGTCATCGGCATCGGCACCGGGCTCACCACCCACACTCTGCTGCAGAGCCTGGATATCGAGCGCGTCGAGACCGTGGAGATCGAGTCCGCCATGGTCGAGGCCGCGCGGGGCTTCAGTCCGCGCAATAGCGCCGCCTTCGCCGACCCGCGCGGCACGATCCGCATCGACGATGCCAAGAGCTACTTCGCCTCGCGCAACCGGCGCTACGACATCATCATCTCGGAGCCCTCCAACCCTTGGGTGAGTGGCGTGTCGAGCCTGTTCACGCGCGAGTTCTACCACCACATCCGCAAGCATCTCGCGCCGGGCGGCATCCTGGTGCAGTGGTTCCAGCTGTACGAGATCGACCCCGCGCTGGTCGCCTCGGTGATGCGCGCGCTGGGCGAGCAATTCCCCCACTACGCCATCTATGCGCCGAGCGACCACGACCTGCTCATCGTGGCGGGCGACGCGCCGCTGCCGGCGGCGCCGCAGGCGCGCGTCTTCGAGCATCCGGGTCTCGCCAAGGAGCTGTGGAAGGTGCACATCCTGTCCGCCGGCGACCTCGACGCGCGCTATCTTGGCAACCGGGCCACGCTCGAGCCCCTGTTCGAGAGCTACGGCGCGCGCGCCAATTCCGACTATGACCCGGTGCTGGACCTGAACGCCGCGCGCCATCGCTTCACCGAGCGCAGCGCCACCGACATCGTGGCCTTGCTCAACGCCCCGGTCGCCGTGCTCGAGCTGCTCGAGCCAGGCTTCGCGCGCCGCCCGATGAATCCGCAGCACAAGGGCGCTTACTCGTTCGAGCGCATCGAAAACGCCCGCCGCGCAGCATACGCGCGCGATTTCCTGTTGCTCGCGGTGCCGCCGGCGCCCCTGGATATCCCCACCGACCTGCAAAAGGACCTGGAAGTGGTGAAGCTGCGCCTGCTGGAATGCCGCGACGCTCGCGAACTCGATGTCTGGCTGCACAGCCTGCTGCGCATCGCGGAGCTGGTGAATCCGTCACTGCCGGCCGCGGACGCAGGTGTGCTGTGGACACGCATCGCCAGCGCGCCCTGTGTGCGCTCGCTGCACGAGTTTCAGCGCCGGTGGATCGCATTGTTCCAGGCCGAAGGCGCGCGCGATGCGCGCGCCATGGCGGACATCGGCGCGGCCCTGCTCGGCGACTCACAGAATCTGGGCGTGCTCGCGCGCGAACACCTGCTGATGGCGGCGATGAGCGGCGCCGTGGCCGCGGGACGCCCGAACGAGGCGGCCGCGCTGTGGGCGGCACAGGCCACGCACCTGCAGCACGACGCGGCGCAACCCATGTTCCGGCTCCTGCGCTGCCACGCGCGACCTGGCGCGGGAGAAGCCTGCGCCGAAGCCTTCCGCCCTTACGCGCAGGACTGAGCGCGCCCCTTGTCCAGGGTGCGAGGATGCGACGTGAAGCGCCAGCCCTGGTGGCCGGCGCGCAGCTCCAGAGGTGCGACCGGCGCGTTGCGCCAGGCCGCAACGCGCGCCATCCAGTCACCGCTGGTGGCGGCAGTTCCCGCCGTGGCAGGTTCGCAGTGGATCGCCGGCGCAACCGCCTGCCTGGCGAAGATGCACCAGTGGCTGCGGTGCGCTTCGCCCTGCGTCGCTTCCTCCACCCAGCCCACGGCCACACGCTCGCACTCCGCGAGCCAGCTGCGGGCCATCCGCAGCAGCCAGGGCCAGTCTTGCGCCCCGAGGTACAGGCAGGCGGCGCGCGCCACGTCGTGCGAGCGGCTCGCGAGCAGCGCGCCTGCGAAGTTGGTCTGGGTGGCGAGGAACGCGAACGGCATCGCCGGCTCGCCGCTGCGCAGCACGTCGCCGAGCGCCGCGCGCGAAGCCGTGAGCGCGCCGTGCGTCGTCGCGAGCAGCACGCCGATGCGGCCTTTCGTGGCTGAAGCCTCCAGGCAGGCTTGCGCGCCCAGTTGGCAGAGCTGCGTGAACACGCCGAGGCGGCGCAGCTCCGAGCCAAAGCGCGAGCGCACCTCGTCGGCGAGCGCCGCAGGCGCGAGGTCCATGAGGGTCGGCGCGAGCAGGACCATGTCAGCCCGCCCTTTCGAGCGCCAGCGTCATCACGCTGCCGCCGAACCCGGAAAGGTTGAACAGCACGCGGCGCACTTCGCCGGCCGCGCCGTCCGAGGGGGTGAGGCCGATCGCCTCGTCGTAGACCTCGTAGCCCCAGGTCGGGGGCACCCGCCCGCGCGCCAGGGCGGCGAGCAGCAGGGCGAGCTCCGCCGGGCCGCTGGCGCCCAGCGTGTGGCCGATCGCGCCCTTGAGCGACGCGAGCTTCGGCTGCGCCGCGAACAGATTGCGCACCGCGCGCGCTTCGGCGAGATCCGAGAGCGGGCTGCCGGCCGCCTGCAGCTTGATCAGGTCCACGTCGCCGGGTCGCCATCCCGCCCGGTGCATCGCCGAGCGCATCGTGGCGGCCATCGCCTCGCCGCCCGGCGCGGGGCCGGTGACGCTCGCCGCGTCGATGCCGGTTGCCAGCGCGCTCACGCGCCATTCGGCGGGTGTGGCCGAGACCAGCACGGCGCCCAGCGCCTCGCCGAGCACCATGCCGTCGCGATCGCGGTCGCAGGGCCGCGCGCGCGTCCGCGAGAGCAGCTCCAGGCCGGCGAACCCGGCGACGGTGAGGCGGTTGGAGAGCTCGATGCCGAGCACCAGGACGTCGCTGAAGTCCCCTTCTTCCACCAGTGCGAGCGCCGCCTGCAGCGCGCTCAGGCCAGAGGTGCACGCGCTGCTCATCGCAAGGACCGGCCCGCCGGCGCCGAAAGTCTGCGCCAGCGTGCGGCAGAAGGCGTCCGGCAACTCCAGCGCCGGATATTCGACCTCGCTCGCGCCGATCGAGAAGGACGACGAGCCCACCAGGCAGGCCAGCCCGGTCCTGCGGTCCGCCGGCAGGCCGGCGCTGCGCCACAGATCCGCCGCAACCGAGCGCGCGATGGTCTGCGCGCGCCGCCGCCATTCGCCGTCCTCGACCGGGATCGCCCGGTACGGCCAGCCCATGAGGGTCTGCGGCGCGCCAGGCTCGCCAAACAGGCGCCCGGCGGCGGCGCCCAGTTCGGGTCCCAGCGCGCTGGCGAGCGCCGTGGCGCGCACGAACGCCCCGCTCATGCACGCCTGGACAGCAGATGGTCGGCGAGGTTGCCGACGCAGGTCAGGATGCGCCGCGTCTCCTTGCTGTCCGTCAGCCGGATGCCGTAGCGCTTCTGCAGCGCCATCGACAGCTGCAGCGCATCGAGCGAGTCGAGCGCGAGGCGGGTGCCGCTGCCGAAGATCGGCTCGTCGGCCGCCAGGGCCGCGCCGTCGAGCGTCTTTTCCGTCGCCTCGAGGATCAGCGCCGTCAGCTCCGCGATCATCGCCTCGCGCGGGCTCATGCTCGGCGGCGATGGTGCGCCCAGAGCGCCGCACCGAGCAGGACCGCCGCGAGCACGAGGAGCTTCAGGCAGGGTGCGGCGATGTCCGCCGCACTGCCCTGCCTGAGCATCACGGCGTGGAACCCCTCGAGCGCCCAGGCCATGGGCGAGGCGTCGGCCAGCGCCTGCATGTTCTCCGCCATGACGAAGCGCGGCACCATGATGCCGCCGATGGCTGCGGCGAGGATATTGCCGACGCCGCCGATCACCGTGGCCTGCTCCATGGTGCGCGAAAGCACCGCCACCAGCAGACCCCAGGCGATCGCCGCGAGGCTGGTGGCGAGCGCCACCGCCGCGAGGAGATCCCAGCGCGCCGGCAGCGCGAGCGCCTCACCGCCGAGCCAGGGCACCAGCGTCACGCCGGCGAGCAGCATCAGCGCCGCCTGCGCGAGGTTCACCACCAGGTAGGGGCCGATGCGGCCGAGGAGGACGAGCGAGAACGGCACCTTCTGGCTCACCAGACGCGCGAGCGTGCCCTCGCGCCGCTCGACGATGAACAGCGACGAGATCGGCATCACGACGAAGAACATGCCGAAGATCAGCCAGGCCGGCACGTTCTGCTGCACTGAGGAAGGCCGCGCGCCTGGCCTCGCGCCCACCACCTCGA
>DASTTC010000496.1:0-3381 GCA_035760345.1 Burkholderiales bacterium
GGCTTCTGGCTGCGCGCCGATCCGGTGCACTACCGGGTGATGCGCGATCGCGTGGTGATCGTTCCGGCGCCGGACCTGGACGAACCCTACGCGGCTGCGCTGGTCGACACGCTCAACCGCCACTTCGCGGGCCGGCACACATTCCGCGCAGTGCGCCCGGACGCGTGGGTCATATCGAGCGCGACTGCCGCGCTCGAGTCGGCGCCCTCGGCGCCGGCCGCCGGCGCGTTCGATCCGCCCGGCGCGCCGTGGACAGCGCTGTTCAACGAGATCCAGATGGCGCTGCACGAGCACCCGGCGAGCGAAGGGCGCGAAACCGAAGTCAATGGCGTGTGGCTGTGGGGCGCGGGTGAATTGCCGCGCGGCCTGTCCGCGCCGTGGGGCTCGGTCGCATCGCACGATCCCCTCGTGCTCGGCCTCGCACGCGCCGCGGGACTCGAGCATCGCGCGCCGCCGCCCACAGCCGCGGCGTGGCTGGCGCAAGCGCCCGAGGAAGGCCGCCACCTCGTCGCGCCCGGCGCGCTGCGCGAGTCGCTGGACGCAGACTGGTTCGCGCCGCTCGTCGCCGCGCTGAAGGCGGGGCGCGTGGGCCTGGTCACGGTGCACGCCCCGGAGGAGGGTTTTTCGGTCGAGACCGCGCGCATGGACTTGAACCGCTTCTGGCGCCGCCCGCGCCCGCTCGCCGCGCATGCGCATCGTTGAGCGCCCGTACGACGAACGCGACCGGCGCGCGCTGCTCCACGCCGGGCTGCATCCGGTGCTCGCGCGCGTGTACGCGGCGCGCCGCATCCACTCGGCGGCCGAACTCGATAACGACGTGCAGCGCCTGCTGCCGCCCGCCTCGCTCGCGCGCTGCGAAGAAGCGGCGGTGCTGCTCGCCGACGCCATCGCCGCGAAGGCGAAGCTCCTCATCGTCGCCGACTACGACGCCGACGGCGCCACGGCGTGCGCCGTGGGCGTGCGCGCGCTTCGCGCCATGGGCGCGAACGTGGACTACCTGGTGCCCAACCGCTTCGAGCTCGGCTACGGCCTCACGCCCGAGCTGGTGGACATCGCCGCGCCGCGCGAGCCGCACCTGCTCATCACGGTGGACAACGGCATCGCCAGCGTCGAAGGCGTGGAGCGCGCGCGGCGCCTGGGCATCGCCACGCTGATCACCGACCACCACCTGCCGGGCGCGCAACTGCCGCGCGCCGAGTGCATCGTCAATCCGAACCAACCCGGCTGCGGCTTCGCCTCCAAGTCGCTCGCCGGCGTGGGCGTGATGTTCTACGTGATGCTGGCGCTGCGCGCCGAGCTGAGAAAGCGCGGCGCGTTCGCGGCGCGAGGCGAGCCGAACCTCGCCGCGCTCACCGACCTCGTGGCGCTGGGCACGGTGGCCGACGTGGTGCCGCTGGATGCCAACAACCGCATCCTGGTCGCGCAAGGATTGAAGCGCATCCGCGCGGGGCGCGCGCAAGCCGGGCTCGACGCGCTGCTGCGCGCCGCCGGGCGCGCGCCGATCGACGCGGGCGGCTTCGACCTGGGGTTCGTCCTCGGCCCGCGCCTCAACGCCGCCGGGCGGCTCGCCGACATGAGCCTCGGGATCGAGTGCCTGGTCACGGATGACGCCTCGCGCGCGGCGAACTGCGCGCTCGAGCTCGACGGCCTGAACCGGGAGCGGCGCCGCATCGAGGCCCAGATGCTGGAGCAGGCGCGCGCGGCGGCCGACGCCGTGGCCGACGACCCGGGGCCGGCGGCCGCGTTCTTCGATCCGTCCTGGCACCAGGGCGTGGTCGGCATCCTCGCCTCGCGCCTGCGCGAGCGCCTGCACCGGCCGGTGTTGTGCTTCGCGCGCGCCACCGGGGGAGAACTGCGCGGATCCGGCCGCTCGATCCCCGGATTCCACCTGCGCGACTGCCTCGACCTGGTGGCCAAGCGCGCGCCGGGCCTCATCCTGCGCTTTGGCGGCCACGCGCAGGCCGCAGGGCTGACGCTGCGGGAAGCCGACTTCGAGCGCTTTCGCGAGGCCCTGGTGCAAGTCGCCGCCGAAACGCTGCCGCCCGAAGCGCTCACGCGCACCGTAGAGACCGATGGCGGGCTCTCGCCCTCGGAGATGTCGCTCGACCTGGCGCAGTCGCTGCGCGCTCGCCTCTGGGGGCAAGGCTTTCCCGAGCCGCTCTTCTGCGATACATTCGCGCTCGAAAGCCAGCGCGTCGTCGGCGGCAAGCACTCGAAGCTGAAGCTCGCCATCGACGGCCGGCGGCTGGAAGCGATTCGCTTCAATGCACTGGACCCCCTGCCCCCGCGGTTTCGCGCCGCCTACCGACTGAGCGTGAACGACTACAAAGGCATGCCGTCGGTGCAGCTCACCGTGGAGCACGTGGAAACGCCGTGAGGCTGCTCGCGCTCCTGCTGCTCGCGCCGTGGCTCGCCTTCGCCGACAAGCCGGTCGACGCCGGGCCCTACGTACCCTCGCCGCAGAGCGTGGTGTCCGACATGCTCAAGCTCGCCGGGGTCGGCCCGAAGGACTTCGTGGTGGACCTGGGTTCGGGCGACGGGCGCATCGTGCGCACCGCGGCGCTGGTCTTCGGCGCGCGCGGCTTCGGCGTGGAGATCAAGGACGAGCTGGTGCGCCAGGCCAACGCCGACGCGGCGCGCGAGGGCATCGCCGAGCGCGTGAAGTTCGTCAACGCGGATCTGTTCAAGACCGACATTTCGCAGGCCACGGTGCTCACCCTGTACCTGCTGCCGCACACGGTGAACCTGCTGCGCGACAAGCTCCTCACCGAGCTCAAGCCCGGCACGCGCGTGCTGTCGCACGACTATCCGCTCACCGGCTGGATTCCCGAGAAGTACGTGCAGATGGACCTCGAGGACAAGGTCAAGATCAGCGGCGTCACCACCACGCTGATCTATCTCTACGTGGTGCCGGCGAAAGTCGAGGGGCGCTGGCGCGTGAGCGCGCCCGGCGGGCCGCAGGCGATTGAGCTGAAGCAGCAGATCACCCGCGTGAGCGGGACCGCGCTCCACCTGGGCCGGGAGGTCGCGCTCGAGAACGTGAAGCTGCGCGGCGAGCAACTGTCTTTCCGGCTTGCCGGCCGCGAGTTCGCCGGGGCCGTCAGCGGCGCTTCCATCCAGGGCGAGGGCGGCGCCTGGAGCGCGCAGCGCGTGCGCTGATGCAACGCAAGCGCGTCAACTCCTCCAAGGTGCGCTCGGTCGGCTACGACGAGGGCTCGCAGACGCTGGAAGTCGAGCTCGCCAACGGCCAGGTGTTCCAGTATTCCAAGGTCTACCCGGAGGTGTACCGGCGCTTCATGGCCGCGCCCAACGCCTCCGCCTTCTTCGAAGACAAGATTGCCGAGGACTACACAGGCCGCCGTGTTTAGCGTGCTGCTGGCC
>DASTTC010000497.1:0-2709 GCA_035760345.1 Burkholderiales bacterium
GACCGAGACGATCTCGTGGCCCAGGGGCTTCACGGCGTCCAGGCCCGCCTTGTCCCACTTGTCCCACCAGCCGCCGAACTGGTCGACCAGCGGCTGGCCGATGACGCCGTCGACGGCTTTTTGCACCTCGGCGGGCAGCGCGGCGAAGCGTTGCGGGTTCATCACGAGGTGGAAGCAGCTCGTGTACACGCGCGCATCGAGGTGGTGCTTGAGGGAGTTCTCCAGCCGGAACCCCTTGATCGCGTCCCAGGGGAACACCGCGCCGTCGATCACGCCCTTTTGCAGGTTCTCGTAGACCTGGCCCGGGGGCATGCCCACGGGCGTGGCGCCGAGGTAAGCGAGCAGCGCCTGCGTCGGCGGGTTGGGCGCGCGCATCCTCAGGCCCTTCACGTCCTCGATGGACTTGAGCGATTTGTCGCGCGCGTGGAACAGGCCCGGGTTGTGGCAGTGCAGCGCCGCGAGCTTGAATTCCTTCCAATCCTCGGCGAGCGCGCCCGCGCGCATCGCCCAGAGCTTTTTCGAGGCCGAGGCCGCGCTCTCGGCGACGAACGGGAACTCCATGATCGAGGTGCGCTGGTAGCGCCCGCCCGGGATGCCGTTCAGGCCGAAGGCGAGGTCGACCACGCCCTGCTTGACCTGGTCGGCCTGGTTGGCGACGTTGCCGAAGGGCGAGTTGCCGGCGAATACGCGCACGGTGGCCTTGCCCCCGGAGCGCTTCTCGATTTCCTTGCCCAGCGGCTCGAGCACGTCCACCACGAAACCGTGCGCGGGCGGCACGAAGGTGCTGAATTTGAGTTCCTGCGCCGGGGCGCTGGCGGCGAAGCCGAGCGCCACCGCGGCGGCGATACTGCGTGCAATTCGCTTCATGGTTCCTCCGTAAATGGGGACTGTGCCTATTTTCTCAGCGGCATGCGCGAGAGCCACTGGTCCACTTGCGCGGGGTCGGCGAACAGGGTCTCGAGCTCCTCGCGCGCCTCGGCCTCGGTCTGCAGCACCGATTCGACCACGCCGCGGTCTTCGCCGCTACGGTCGGTGGCCAGTTCCAGCCGGATGCCGAAAGGATCGAGGAAGTAGGCCGACCAGAAGCGCCCGCCCAGCGACACCGGGCCGATGACGTGCACGCCGCAGCTCTTCACGTGCGTCACCATGGCGTCGAACTTCGCCGGCGGCACGTGGAAGGCCACGTGCTGCATGCCGCCGACGTGGTCGCGCACCTGCCGGGCGAGGCCCTTGGGGTACTCGAACACGGCGAACAGCGAATCGTTGCCCATGTCGAAGAAGTAGTGGCGCAGGTTGTCGTAGGGCGGTTGCCAGCGGTCGGCCTCGAAGGGCACGCGGCGCGCGTGCACGAAGCGAAAGCCCATCACCCGCGTGTAGAAGTCCATCGCGGCGGGCATATCGTCGGAGACGACGGCGAGATGGTCAATGCCGCGCGTGTGCATGGCGCTCCTCCAGCGAGGCAAGAAAGGGCCGCAGCGCGGCGAGCAACCCCTCGAGGTTGTCGCCCGCGACGTTGTGGCCCGCGTCGAGTTCGACCAGGCGGATGCGCGCGTTGGCCGCCGTCACCCTCGCCCCCGTTTCCGGCGCGAACAGGTCCGAGCGCGCGCCGCGCACGACGAGCGTGGGCATGGCGAGCTCGCCGAGCGCCCGCCACAGGTCCACGCCGGGCCTGGCGCGCTCGCCGGTTTCCAGGGCTTTCCTGAACTGGTCGCGAAAATGCGGGTCGCGCTTGATGGCGTAGCCGCCGGGCACGGGCTTGAGGTACTGCTCGAAGCGCTCGCGCTTGTCCGGCCCCGCGTTGAAGTGCGCCATCGCGGCCTCGATCGAGGCGAAGGCGTCCGGCACGCCGGCGACCGACTGCGCGACGCGCTTCGATCCCGCGGCCGCGATGTCGGGGGAATAGTCGACCAGCACCAGCGCGGCCACGCGCCGCGGGTTGTGCGCCGCGAACCATGCGGCGTTGCGCCCGCCCATGGAATGGCCGACGACGATCGCCCGGTCCCAGCCGAGGTGCTCCAGCAGCGCGCCGATATCCGCGGCCATCGCCGGCACCGAGTAGTCCTTCGCCCAGGACGAATCGCCGAAGCCGCGCATGTCCATGCACGCCGCTTCGCGCCCCAGCGCCTTTGCCGCCGGCAGCCAGTCGTACGAAAAGAAAGACAGCCCATGCACGAACAAAATGGGGACAGTCCCCATTTGCCCGCCGACGCGCCGGTAGGCGATCCGCAAATCGGGGTCCGAGGCAGAAGCTGCGCAGAACGACACGGTCATGGCGAGGCGGGGTCGAGGACGGGCAGTGGCGCGAGTCTGGCATAGATGGGCTTGAAGTCGGGCGCGGTTTCGCGCATCAGGTGCTCGAAGGAGTCGATGACGAAGTAGCAGTCCTGGTAGCGGTCGATGCGGTAGTCGGTGCGCAGCATGCGCTCCAGGTCGAAGCGCCGGCGCCGCGGCCGGGGGTCGTCCACGCTGTGGGCGAGCTCGCCGCCCGAGGAGATGAGCCCGGCGCCGTAGGCGCGCACGCCCGCCGGCGTCTGCATCAGGCCGAACTCGATCGTGTACCAGTAAAGTCGCCCGAGCATCCCGATGGCGTCCAGGCGCATCGCCTTCAGGCCGCCCTTGCCGTACTCGGCGAGGTGGTCGGCGTACACCGGGTCGTAGAGCAGCGGCACGTGGCCGAAGAAATCGTGGAACACGTCGGGCTCGACGATG
>DASTTC010000498.1:0-2096 GCA_035760345.1 Burkholderiales bacterium
GGGCGGCGCGGATGCCAACGAGCGCGACCGCTACCGGCGCGCGCCGCTGCACGTCGCCGCGTATCGCGGCCAGCACGCGGCAATGCGCGCGCTGGTGAAGGCGGGCGGGAACCCCAATGCGCTCGAGTACGACCGCTACGACATCGTGACCATCGCGGCGGTTGCGGACGACGTGCCTACGCTGCGCGTCGCGTTGGAGGTGGGCTGCAGCGCGAAGAACGTGACAAGCCGCTACGACGGCACTGCGCTCATCGCCGCGGCGCACCTTGGCCACGACGAAGTGGTGAGGACGCTGATTCGCGCCGGCGCGCCGCTCGACCACGTGAACAACCTGGGCTGGACGGCGCTCATCGAGTCGATCGTGCTCGGCGACGGCGGGCGGCGCCACACGGCGACGCTGAAGGCGCTGGTCGAGGCGGGCGCTGACGTGAACCTGGCGGACCGCAACGGCCGCACGCCGCTCGCGCTTGCCCGCTCACGCGGCTTTCGCGAGATGGCGGTGATCCTGGAACAGGCGGGAGCGCGCTGAGATGGATCACGCGGCGCTCCTCGACGGCGCACGCACGCTCGTCGCCGGCGTGGTGGGCGCGGGCGAGTTCGGGGCCTCCTTCGTCTACCGCTCGATGCGCGCGCCGGGCCTGCGCGTGGCGGGTGCGGCGGATGCGCAGGTGGAGCGCGCGGTGCAGGCGGCGCGGCGCGCGGGCATTCCGGACGAGCACATCGCGCGCTGCGACAGCGCCGCCAAGGCGAGGGCCGCGTTCGGGCGCGGCGACTTCGTCGCCTGCGCGTCCGCCGAGATACTTTGTGCGCTCGAGCTGGATTTCGTTGTGGAGGCGACCGGCTCGCCCGAGGGCGGGGCGCGCACTGCGCTCTGCGCGCTGGCTGCCGGCCGCAACGTCGCCATGGTGAGCAAGGAGTGCGACTCGGTCGTCGGTCCGATCCTGCAGGCGAAGGCCGCGGACGCGGGGCTCATCCATACCCCGGTCGACGGCGACCAGCCGAGCCTGCTCGTCGGGCTCGTGACCTGGGCGCGCACGCTGGGCCTGGAGATCCTGTGCGCGGGCAAGGCGAGCGAGTTCGATTTCGTCTCGGAAGATCTGCGGCGGGACCCGGACCGGCCGCAGCGCACGCCACCCGACCTGTGCGAGCTCGGCATCGTCGCCAACGCCACGGGGCTCCTGCCCGACACGCCGCGCTTGCACGCGCCGATCGCACGCACGCTCGAGCTGCCCGAACTGTTCCGGCCGAAGAGCGAAGGGGGATTGCTGTCCCGCGCGGGCGTGGTCGACATGTTCAACTGCCTGCGCCGGCCGGACGAGCAGAGCTTCGCGGGCGGCGTGTTCGTCATCGTGCGCTGCGACGACCGCGACACCTGGCGCGTGCTCGCGGAAAAGGGCATCCCCACCAGCGCCGACGGGGGCTGCGCGATGCTGCACAACCCCGTGCACCTGCTCGGCATCGAAGCGCCGATCACGCTCCTGCAGTCGATGGTGCTGAAGCGCCCGGCCGCGACGCTCGTGCCGCGCGTGGACCTCGTGGGGCGCGCGGAGAGAAACTTGCGTGCCGGCACGCTGCTCGAAGCCGGCGAGCGGCACAGCATTCCCGGCGTCGAGCCCGAGCTCGCCGACGCGGCCCCCGCGCGCGGCGCGAACGCGGTGCCTTTCTACATGGTGCAGGGCTGCCGGCTGACGAAAGACGTCGCGGCGGGGGCGCTCCTTACGCGCGACGCGCTCGAGCCGCCCGCGGATTCCATGCTGTGGAAGCTGCGCGCGGAACAGGACGCGAGATTCTTCGCGTGATCGTCGACGCGCATCATCATCTCTGGGACCTCTCGCGCGGGCCGCTGCGTTACCCCTGGCTGCAGGACCCGGAGCCGCACGAGTTCTTCCTCGGCGATTACTCGCAGCTCAAGCGCGACTACCTGCCCGCGGACTACCGGCGCGACGCCGAAGGCGTCGGCATCGTGAAAACCGTGCACGTCGAGGCCGAGTGCTCGCGCGACCAGCAGGTCGCCGAGACCGAATGGCTGACGGCGCTGAACGCCAGCGAGGGCATGCCGAACGCCATCGTCGCGCACGCGTGGTTGCATACGCCGG
>DASTTC010000499.1:0-8897 GCA_035760345.1 Burkholderiales bacterium
GCGCGCCGAGCGCATCACGGTCGGCGGCAAGACCATTGAACTGAGGTAGCGCATGAGCCCGATGGGCGCCATCGAGATGAGCGCCCTGGCGGTGGCGATGCGCCAGTGGCTCTGGCTCTACCCCATCGTCGAAATCGTGCACCTCACGGGAATCGCGCTGCTGGTGGGCTCGATCGCGATCCTGGACCTGCGCCTGCTGGGATTCGCGCGCACCCTGCCGGTGCGCCGGCTCGCCTCGCACGTGCTGCCGTGGAGCGCGGCGGCGTTCCTGTTCATCGTGCCGAGCGGCCTGCTGATGTTCATCGCGCACGCCGGGGAGTTGATCCAGAGCAACGTGTTCGTACTGAAGATGTGCCTGATCCTCGCCGCCGGCGCGAACGCGGCGGTGTTGCACGCCGGGGCCATGCGCGCCGCGGCCGATTGGGACGTGCAGCGCATGCCGCCGCCCGCGGCGCGCATCGCCGCCGGACTCTCGCTCGCCCTGTGGGTCTCGGTGATTGCCTGCGGCCGGTTGCTCGCCTACACCTGAAACAATCGGGCAACACGCGCGCCACAAGCGGAAGTGGCGGTGTTACGCGCGCGGCGCAGCATCTCCTCCCGTCAATCACATGTGGAGATGAGCATGCAAACGATCCCGAATGCCCGGCAACTGCGCTCGCGCGTCAGCACGGCGTTTCGCAGGATGGCGCAGGGCGCGCGCAGGAAGTCCGCCTACGCCAGCACCGTGGCGTTCTACCGGGCGACCGGCCACGCCTGGACGAAGGCGTTCGCCTAGAAGCCGATGCGGCGCTTCGCGCCGCGGGCCTCCGCCACGTCCTCCGGGTTGAGCTCGCAGCGGCCGGCGACCTTGGCGTTGCCGAACGCCGCCAGCGCCGCACGGCGCATCTCGCGCGGGGCGAGCGCCGCCAGCCGGTCGAGCATCGCCTCGCCGGGAGCCTCGGGAAAGCGCTTGCCCCAGTCGTGCGAGTTGCGGATCTCGCGGTAGATGTTGAGCGCGATGCGACGCGCGCCGGCGGCATCGGGCGGATCGATCTCGTAGACGTGCATGCGGTTGAGGATCGGCTCGGGGATGCGCGCCGCGTCGTTGGCGGTGGCGAACCAGACCGCGCCGGAGGCGTCGATCGGCACTTCCGCGAACTCGTCGACGAAGCAGGTCGCAGTATCGACTTCGAGCAGGCCGTAGAGCGCGCCGAGCGGGTCGTAATGTCCTTCGGCGCTCGCCTTGTCGATCTCGTCCACCACCATCACCGGATTGGCGTAATCGCCGTTGAGGAAGGTCTCGAACACCTTGCCCGGCTTGGCGTTCTTCCACTGCGAAGACGCGCCGCCCAGGATCCAGCCGGCGGTGAGCGTGCTCATCGGCACGAAGCCGTAGCCGGTGCCGAGGAGCTGGGCGATGCGCCGTGCGAAGTGCGTCTTGCCGATGCCGGGCGCGCCGAGCAGCAGCATCGGCGGCAGTTCCACCGGGTCCTCGGAGTCCAGGCACAGCGCAATCTGCTTGCGGATGTCCTCGAGCACCGCGCCGAAATTGGGCAGCTCGGCGACGAGCGTGTCGATCTGGGGCATGGCCGAGGGCTTGACGGTGAAGCGCTGACCGCCCGCGCGCAGCATCTTGTCGTAGAGCGCGCGCAGCGCCTCGTTGGCCGAGGCGGGCAGCGCTTGCAGCGCCTTCTCCACCGTGGGAACGTCGTAGACGTCCTTGAAGCCGGCAATCGGAATAGCCACAGTTGCGCTCATGTGAGCCTCCTGTTCTTCTCCCGCTAGGGTAGCAAGTCCTGCGCCAAGCGGTTGGCAATCCCCGGCGCCGAGTGCCAAAAGTGGACAACTCCCGGCGCCCATGCTTCAATCCGTGCCCATGACGCTTAGGACATTCGGCTTTTTCTTCTATTTTCCGCGTTCTCTGGCGGAGGAGAACGGCTAGCCGATTCCCAGCGAAACCGAGAAACCGCCAGAGCAGAAGTGCCTGGCGGTTTTTTTTTACCTGAGGCAAGAACCATGACCACGCCCACCGACTCGTTCCTCGGCGCCGTACCCGCCGACAAGACCTCGCTCACCGACGATGAACGCATCGAAAACATCGTCCCGCTGCCGCCGCCGGAGCACCTGATCCGCTTTTTCCCGATCCAGGGCACGCCGGTGGAGACGCTGATCACCGACACGCGGCGCAAGGTGCGCGAGATCCTGCACGGAAAGTCCGACCGGCTGCTGGTGGTGATGGGTCCGTGCTCGATCCACGACCCGGCCGCGGCGCTCGAATACGCCGGGCGCCTCGCCGCGGAGCGGCGGTTGCACGAGGGCGAGCTGGAGCTCCTGATGCGCGTGTACTTCGAGAAGCCGCGCACCACGGTGGGCTGGAAGGGGCTGATCAACGACCCGTACCTGAACGGGAGCTTTCGCATCAACGAGGGCCTGCGGGTCGCGCGCGACCTGCTGGTGCGCATCAACCAGGCGGGCGTGCCCGCGGGTTGCGAGTTCCTCGACGTGATCTCGCCGCAGTACATCGGCGACCTGGTGTCCTGGGGCGCGATCGGCGCGCGCACCACCGAGTCGCAGGTGCACCGCGAGCTCGCCTCGGGCCTGTCGGCGCCGGTGGGCTTCAAGAACGGCACCGACGGCAACGTCCGCATCGCGGTGGACGCGATTCTCGCCGCCGGGCGGCCGCACCACTTCCTGTCGGTGCACAAGACCGGGCAGGTGGCGATCGTGCAGACGCGCGGCAACGACGACTGCCACATCATCCTGCGCGGCGGAAGAGCGCCCAACTACGACGCCGAGAGCGTCGCCGCGGCCTGCGCCGAACTCGCCAAGGCGAAGGTGCCCGAGCGCCTGATGATCGACTGCTCGCACGCCAATGCCGCCAAGCAGTTCAAGCGCCAGCTCGAGGTGGCGCGCGACCTCGCGGCGCAGATCGCGGGTGGCGAGCGGCGCATCGTCGGCACGATGGTGGAATCGCACCTGGTGGAGGGGCGCCAGGAACTCACCCCTGGCAAGCCGCTGCAGTACGGCCAGAGCGTTACCGACCCGTGCCTGGGCTGGAAGGACTCGCTCGAGGTGCTGGAGATCCTCGCCGGCGCGGTGAAGGCGCGGCGCAAGCTCGCCAAGGGCAAGCGCTAGGGCCAGCCGATAGAATCCGGCCGTGGCCACGCTTTCGCCGCGGCAATGGTTCTGGTTCGCGCTCGCCGCGACGCTCGCGTTCCGCTTCTGGCTGGCGGCGGCGCTGCCGCTGACCGGCGACGAAGCCTACTTCGTCCTCTGGGGGCGGCGCCCCGACCTGGGCTTCTACGACCATCCGCCGATGGTGGGGTGGTGGCTCGCGCCGCTGCTCGCCGTGTCGCAAGCCGAGTGGTTCGTGCGCCTGCCCTCGATCGCGCTGCCGGGGGCGCTCGCGCTCCTGATGCGCCATGCGCTTGCGGCCTGGTTCGGGCGCGACGCCGAGACCGCCGACCTGGCGGCGCTGGCGGTGCTGCTGGTGCCGATGAACGTATGGAACGTGCTCATCTCCACCGACACGCCACTGGTCTTTTTCTCGGTGGCCTCGATGCTCGCTTTTGCGCGGCAGCGCTTCTTTTTCGCCGGCGTGCTGCTGGGCCTCGCGTTCCTGTCGAAGTACTTCGCGGTGCTGCTGGGCCTGGCCTATCTCGTGTGGGCGCTGGCCGCGCGCCGCCCCGCGGCCTTCGGCCTCGCTTTTCTCGGCGCGCTGCCCGCCGGCCTGCTCAACCTGTACTGGAACTGGCAGGCGTGCTGGTGCAACGTCATGTTCAATGCCATCAACCGCCACGACGACGCCGGGTTCTCGTGGGGCACGATCGCGCTGTATGCGGCGTCGCTCGCCTACCTCGCCGCGCCGCTCCTGTGGTACGCGTGGAAGGGCCGGGGGCCCTTGCGCGCCGCACTGGCGCGGCCCGAAGTGGGCGTCCTGCTCGCGGCCTGGCTGGTGCCGCTCGCCGTGTTCGCGCTGCTCTCGCCGGTGAATCGCATCGGCCTGCATTGGCTGCTCTCGATCATGCCCGCGCTGGTGCTGATGCTCGCGCTCGCGCTGGAGCGCCGGGTTCTCGTCGTCACGCTGCGATGGTTCGCGCCGCTCGCCGTGCTGCACGCGGTGCTGTTCGCCGCGCTGCTCCTGCCGCCGCTCGAAACCTGGAAGGAGAACCGCCGCTACCAGCGCATCGTGCTGATTGCCGATCCGCAAGCCGTGCTGCAGCCGCTCGGTTCGCTGCTGGCGCGCTATCGCCTGACGACCGAGGGGTACTCGGTGGCCGCGCAGCTCGGCTTCCATACGGGCCGCCGCGTACCGGTGTTCGGCGCGGGCTCTTCGTACGCGCGGCAGGACGACATCAACACCGACTGGCGCCGCCACCAGGGTGGCGACCTGCTCATTTTGCGTCGCGAGCCGCCGGATCTGGACCTCTACCGGCCCTTTTTCCGCGAAGTGGAAGCGCGCGAGGTGGCGGCGCGCGGCGCGACGCACTACGCGGTGCTCGGGCGCGGCTTCGACTACGCGGCCTACCGCGAGCGCGTGCTCGCAGTGGTGCGCGATCGCTGGTATCGCATCCCGGCGTGGCTGCCGGTGGGCCAGTGCTACTTCTTCGAGCGCTACGGCTTCGAGCGGCCGCAGTGAAGGCGCGCGACGTCCTGCAGCTGCTGCGCCCGCATCACTGGGTGAAGAACGGCTTCGTGCTGGCGGGGCTGCTGTTCGGGCATGCCTGGAGCGAGCCGGCGACGGTGTTGGCCGCACTTCTAGCGACCGCCGCCTTCTGCCTCGCGTCGAGCGCGGTCTACGCCTACAACGACGCGCACGACGCGCCGCGCGACCGCGAGCACCCCGAGAAGAACGATCGCCCGGTGGCGCGCGGGGCGATCGCGCCCGCGGCAGCGCGCGGCCTCGCCGCCGCGCTGGCGGTGCTCGCGCTCGGCCTAGCCGCCTGGGCCGGCGCCGCGGTGATCGCGCTGGTCGCGGCCTACCTCGCGCTCAACACCGCCTACACGCTCGGACTCAAGCACGTGCCGGTGCTCGACGTGTTCATCATCGCCGCGGGCTTCATGCTGCGCCTGCTGGCGGGCACCTGGGGCATCGGCATCGAGCCTTCGCGCTGGCTGCTGGCCTGCGGCTTCCTGTTGACGCTGTTCCTCGGCTTCGCCAAGCGCCGCGCGGAGCTCGACCGCCTCGCGCACGACGCCGCCCTGCATCGCGCGGTGCTCGAGTCCTACACGCTCGCGTTTCTCGACCGGGCTGTGTTCGCCAGCGTGCTTGGCATGGTGATCACGTACGCCCTGTACACGGTTTCCGATGCGACCATGGCGCTGCACGGCACCCGGCAACTCATCTGGACGCTGCCCTGGGTGCTGCTTGGCACCTCGCGTTATCTTTACCGCCTGCACTACCGCGGTGGCGGCGGCGATCCCGCGCAGGAACTGCTGCGCGACCCGCTGCTCGCCGTGGCCGCGCTCGGCTGGGTGGGGACGGTGGCCTGGTTGATCGGCTAGAATGCCTCGACCCCATGTCAGCACGCCCGCAGCAGCTTGCGCACCTCGAGTCCCTTGGCGATGCCGCGCGCTTCGCCAACCAGATGCATGCGCTCATCCCGAAGGCGGCGCTGCTGGAGAATTTCACGCCGCAGGAAGTGCAGCTGCTGTCGCATTTCATGGACGTGTACCGCGCGCCCGAGGGCGCCGAGATCATCCGCGAGGGCGACGGCGGCGACTTCATGATGATGCTGATCGAGGGGCGCGTCGAGGTGCGAAAGCGCGACCGCTTCAATACGCCGCAGCTCATCGCCATGGTGGAGCCGGGCCGCACGCTGGGCGAGATGTCGATGATCGACGGCGAGGCGCGTTTCGCCACCTGCGTGGCCGCGCAAGCCGCGCTGGTGGCGGTGCTCGACCGCGAGAGCCTGGCGCGCATCATCGTCGAGCAGCCCATGCTCGGTGCGAAGATCCTCATGGAGCTGGTGCTGATGCTGTCGCAGCGCTTGCGCGCCACGAGCGACCGGTTGATGGAGCTCCTAGACGAGCAGGGGCAGCGCGCCACCGGGTTGATGTAATCCGGGCGGGGCCCGGCGCGACCTAGCCCGCGTGAACCGCTCCCGCCTCCTGGTATCCGCCGCGATCGTGCTGCTGGTGGCGGCGTTCTTCGCCTTCGGCGGGCACCGTTATCTCACGCTGGAGGCGCTGCGCGCGCAGCAGGAGAGCGCGCAGCGCGCGTACCAGTCCAGTCCCTGGCAGGTCGCGAGCGGCTACTTCCTGGTCTACGTCGTGGTGACCGGGTTGTCTCTGCCCGGGGCGACGGTGCTGACGCTGTTCGGCGGCGCGGTGTTCGGGCTGGCCTGGGGAACGCTGATCGTCTCGTTCGCGTCCTCGTTCGGCGCCACGCTCGCCTTCCTCGCCTCGCGCTTCGTGCTGCGCGACTGGGTGCAGGCGCGCTTCGGCGCGAAACTCAAGCCGATCAACGACGGCGTGGCGCGCGAGGGCGCGTTCTACCTGTTTGCGCTGCGGCTGGTGCCCGCGTTCCCGTTCTTCGTCATCAACCTGGTGATGGGCCTCACGCCGATCCGCCCCTGGACGTTCTATTGGGTCAGCCAGGTCGGCATGCTTGCCGGGACGGTCGTCTACGTGTACGCCGGCACGCAGCTGGGCGAGTTCCGGCTTACCGGCGGCCTGGTGCTCGCCTTCACGCTGCTGGGACTGTTCCCGCTCGCCGCGAAGCGGGGGCTCGAGGCGCTGAAGGCGCGCCGCAGCTACGCGCGCTGGGCCGCCGCCAAGCCGCGCGAGTTCGACCGCAACCTGGTGGTGATCGGCGCGGGCTCGGCGGGCCTGGTGGCGTCCTACATCGCGGCGGCGGTCAAGGCCAAGGTGACGCTGGTGGAAAAGCACCGCATGGGCGGGGACTGCCTGAACACCGGATGCGTGCCCTCGAAAGCGCTGATCAAGACGGCGCGCGTGCTCTCCACGATCCGGCGGGCGAAGGAGTTCGGCTTGCAGTCGGCCACTGCACAGTTCGACTTTGCCGAGGTGATGGAGCGGGTGCAGCGGGTGGTGAGGACGATAGAACCCCACGATTCCATCGAGCGCTACGAAGGTTTGGGCGTCGAATGCCTCCAGGGGGAAGCAAGAATCGCTTCCCCCTGGATCGTAGAGGTCAAAGGCGAAGACGGGGCGGTGCGCACGCTGACCACGCGCTCGATCGTCATCGCCGCCGGCGGGCGGCCCTTCGTGCCACCGATCACGGGCATCGAGGAGACCGGCTATCTCACCTCCGACACGCTGTGGGACTTGCGCGAGCAGCCGCGGCGCCTGGTGGTGCTCGGCGGCGGACCGATCGGCTGCGAACTGGCGCAGGCTTTCCAGCGCCTGGGCACGCAGGTAACGCAGGTGGAAATGCTGCCGCGGCTGCTGATCCGGGAGGATCCCGAGATCGCGGCGATGGTCGAGAAGCGCTTTCGCGCCGAAGGCGTGGACCTGCGCCTCGGCCACCAGGCGAAGGCCTTTCGCGTGGAGGGCGGGCGCAAGGTGCTGATCTGCGAGCACGAGGGGCAGGAACGGGCCATCGAGTTCGACGCGCTGCTGGTGGCAGTGGGTCGCGTGGCGAACACCACGG
Source organism: Burkholderiales bacterium (assembly GCA_035760345.1). Taxonomy (GTDB): domain Bacteria; phylum Pseudomonadota; class Gammaproteobacteria; order Burkholderiales; family SG8-39; genus JAABQT01. The sequence goes on from DASTTC010000499.1 coordinate 7,595, forward strand.
GCTACGGGCTGGAGGCGCTCGGCATCCCGGTGACCATGGCGCGCACCATCGAGACCAACGCGTACCTGCAGACCGTGTATCCGAACATCTACGCCTGCGGCGATGTCGCCGGCCCTTACCAGTTCACGCATACCGCCGCGCATCAGGCCTGGTACGCATCGGTGAACGCCTTGTTTGGCATTGCGAAGAAGTTCCGCGCCGACTATTCCGTGATTCCCTGGGCGACCTTCACCGACCCCGAGGTGGCGCGCGTCGGGCTGAACGAGACCGAGGCGAAGGAGCGGAACATTCCCTGCGAAGTCACGGTCTATGGCATCGATGACCTGGATCGCGCCATCGCCGACGAGGAAGCGCACGGGGTGGTGAAAGTGCTCACGGTGCCGGGCAAGGACCGCATCCTCGGCGTCACCATCGCCGGCGAGCATGCCGCAGACCTGATCGCCGAGTTCGTCGCCGCCATGCGCCACGGTATCGGCCTGAACAAGATCCTGGGCACCATTCATGTCTATCCGACGATGGCCGAGGCTAACAAGTACGCCGCAGGCGTATGGAAGAAGGCGCATGCGCCGCACAAGCTCCTCGGCTACGTGGAGCGGTTCCACGCATGGATGCGCGGCTAACGCTGGTCGTCCCCGCGCTGAACGAGGCGCCGGACATCGTCGCCTGCCTCGAGCGGCTGGCGCCGCTGCGCGCGCGCGGCCACGAGGTGATCGTGGTGGACGGCGGCAGCACGGACGGCACGCCGCACCTCGCCGCCGCGCACTGCGACCGGGTGCTGGAGGCGGCGCGCGGGCGCGCCGCGCAGATGAACGCGGGCGCCGCGGCAGCCACGGGCGATGCGCTCCTTTTCCTGCACGCCGACACGCAACTGCCGCCGGACGCGGACCGGCTGGTGCTGGCGGCGCTCGGCGCGCATGCCTGGGGCCGCTTCGACGTGGCGATCGATTCCGAGGACCCGCGGCTCGCGGTGATCGCGTTCTTCATCAACCGGCGCTCGCGCCTCACCGGCATCGCGACCGGCGACCAGGCCATCTTCGTGCGGCGCGACGTCTTTCCCGGATTCCCGCCCATCGCGCTGATGGAGGACGTCGCCTTCAGCCGCGCCATGAAGCGCGTATCGCCGCCGGCCTGCCTCGCCGCGCGCGTGGTCACCTCCGCGCGGCGTTGGGAGCGCCACGGCGTCGCGCGCACCGTGCTCCTCATGTGGCGGTTGCGCTACGACTACTGGCGCGGCGCCGATCCCGATGAGCTGGCGCGCCTCTACCCGCGATAGGGTGATCGTGTTCGCGCGCGAGGCGCGCGC
>DASTTC010000500.1:0-3440 GCA_035760345.1 Burkholderiales bacterium
CTGCGGCCAGTCCGCTGGTTCCGGATGGATCACCAGAATATCGATGATGGGCTTGGCTCGAATGCCGGAAATAGCCGTGCTGCCAAAGTGCTCAAGACGAACTCCTGCGCCGGCGGGCAGCACTGTCAGCAAGGCAGCCGCTTCCTCCTCGTACTGCCGGGTCCACGACGGATCGGAATCGACCAATTCAATCCGATCCGCCGCCGCATTACTCGATTGTTTGGCATCATGCTTCACGCAATACCTTGGTCATGAAGACACTGTTCGGGTCATCAGCATAGTCGCCGAATGGGCCGCAGCACTGAAAGCCGAATGAGCCATAAAGGGATCGTGCCGGCGCGAAGTGCGGCTGAGAGCCCGTTTCCAAGCTCAATCGTCGATATCCCCTCCGCGCTGCCTCGTCAATAATGTGCCGAAGCATATACGCCGCTATACCCTTGCGCTTGTGGAGACGCGCAGTGCGCATGGATTTGATTTCTCCATGATCAGGGCCAAGCGCCTTCAGAGCTCCGCACGCGGCGAGATCGGCCTCGAGCCAAACAGTCCAGAAGGTGATGTCCGGCTTGCGCAGCCCGGAGAGGTCCAACGCGTGCACGCTCTCCGGAGGGGAAACGCTGCGCATCTCCGCTAAATGCTCCCGGAGAAGCGCGATGATCTCCGGCCCCTGCAGGTTGTCGACCCTGATGTGCATCGCCGAGGTCCTTGGCGCCTAACGTTCGCCTCCATCGACGGTTACTTTACTTCAAATATGTCGGTCACCATGCCGGTCGTGGTACGACGGCCGACTCCGACGGCGACCACTCGATTGAGGCGGCTGTATTTTTCCGCACCGGTTTCGAACACCGGGGAGGTGCGAAAGTAGTATTCGGAGGGATTCACGTCCTCTCCTTTGCGGATACGTTCGCTTACCCGGGGCGACATATCAAAGATGCCGCCGGAGCGCACGTAGATCAGTTGCGCATCCTCGGAGCGCAGCGTAAATCGAATGTCGAGCTTGAAGCGCTGGCGCCGGCGTCAGCAACGGGTGACTTGGGCCGCTACGCATACCCAGCGCCCCTCCCGGCGTGACCAGATGTCGGTATAGCGGCCGCCTCCCTCCTTGCCGGAGGGCGTCTTGTACGTCGTCCGCGCATGAATGATTGCGAGGTCACCGATGACCCTGATGAGCACGTCATGCGCCTCGATGTCCGACACGCCGGCCCCCCGCGCTATCTGCGCCAGGAAGGCCGCCCGATCGACGAGCGAGCCGTCGGGATTGCTGTTCATGAAATCCGGCGCGAGGTTGCTGTCGAACCAGCGCACATCCGCCTTTTCGACCGACCGGACGTACTCGAGATTGAGAGGTTTCAACGTCTCGAGATCGGCAGTCGCCGCCGCTGTTTTGATTCCTGCATCTCGCATTGCTGTGCCCTCCTTGGTCAGGAGGCCAGCTTATTCGGCCGCGAGCGGGTCGGCTGTCACAATCCTGCGCAGTTCGGCGATCTTTCCGGAGCTCGCGCCGCCACGCAGTTGGATCGGTGTCAATCCGAAAAGTGCGCGGAAGCGGGCCGTGAAATGACTGTGGCTCGCGAAACCCGTCTCGAACGCGATCGCGGTGAGGTCTGTGTCGACATCGAGCACCGCGTCCAAGGCCTTGGCGAGGCGCGAGCGGAGAACATACTGGTAAACGGATACACCCACTTCCACCCGGAAAACGTGCGCGAGGTGGTAGGGGGAGACGTAGGCAAGTTCGGCCAGATTGCCAATCGTCCATTTGCGCTCGGGGTGTAGCGAGATCGCTTCCTTGACACACTCGACCAGCCGCAACCGGCGGTCCGAACGGCTGCGAGGCCGATTGCGGCTCCTGCCGAGCCGATCCTTGCGGGCAGCGTGCAGCGCGCAAGCGAGCAAGCCGATGCAGCGCTCCTCCACCTCGAGCGGATCCCATTCGCCGCGCAAGAATTGCCGCCAGAGCAGACTGCGAGCGAGCATGGCCGCGGGCGCAAGCAGCGCGTGTGATGCGAAGGTGGACGAGTCGAAACCATCCCGCGACACGGCCTGCGGCAGCACTCGCGCCAGGGCGGCGCTCGAGAACCAGAGTGTCAGGCATTGGTCACCGATGCCCGCCGGATAGCTGATGCGGTAGGGGCTGCCGGCCGCGATGAAGACCGCATGATTCGGTGTGGCGATCACATGCCGGCGCGGGCCGTCGTGCTTCGCGAACACGCCCGCGAGCGGTAATACAAGAATGTTCAGAGCCTGGCGTTCAATCTCTCCGCACTCCGACGACGAGGGGCGGGCAACCACGTGACCGACACGCAACAACTCGCTTTCGAACAATGTGCGCCGGACTATCTGCATGTCAGTATTGCGATTCGTCACATCCTCGTGCGCGCGTCCGCGTGCGGCGTGCCGTTAGACACCAAGGGCCACACGTTCATGCTGATAGCAACTTTGCGTCTGCCGGTCCACGGTATAGAGGCTTACCGACGTTATCGCTATCTCGTGGTCAGGCACCGGGCATTGCATTAGCTCCTCCCGCGCGTTGGTCCCGCGATTCTCCGACACTTCCGCAATGGTGCAATGAGGCACGTAGTCGAAAGGGACTGGCTCAAAACTTAGGCCAGAGGCAGCAAGGCGCGCCTGGAACTTGCGGAATGGCATCTCCTCCACAGGGTGAAGGTAATACACGTTGGAGCCGGGGAAGCACTTGACGGCCCCAAAGCGAAACGTGAACGGGGCAAAGCCTTGCGCCACCGCGCGAACCTTGCGCACTAGTGTCTCGTGTGCGATTGATGGAGCGAACCATCCTAGACCCGATGAACCGACGACCGTGATCTCGATCGGGAATCCAAGTCTCGCGCGATCGTGGGTTGCGCGGAGGCGAAGTACATCGGCCATCCATGGAGCATGAGGCAAGTCAAAAACAAGCCCCGTGACGGTACGCAAATCGGCGGCGCTCCTGGTGTCTAACGTTTGACATGAGCGGCATGACCCGGTTTGCCGGGGCATGTCCGCTCGATGGAAGGGTTAGGGCCCTGTTTCGGAAACGGGCGCACGCCGGACGAGACAAGAGAAGCAGCCACGCTTGGCATTGTGAAGGTGAATATAGCGAACTTGCGTGTTTGCAAACTGCCGCTCGATCTGTGCGGCCACGACCTTGCCTTCGCACACCTCTGCGCCGACGATCATGTGCGCTGCGTCGTAAGCGCGCAGGGACATGAGGCGCGTGCGGACACAGTCTGGCACTTCGCCAATCTCCAGTGTTCGTTGTGTCGCGTACCGACGTACGTAGATCGGGCCCGATGCCTTGTACGGTGAGTTGGCAGGTTGGTGCTCATAGGGCAGCAGCAGCAGCTCCTCGCCGGCTTCGGCGTCGGCCAAGCTGATACGGCAGGGATAGCCTGGGCGGTCCTTGGCGACGACGCGGATTGCGCCGCGTTGAGCAAGCTGTTCGTTCG
>DASTTC010000501.1:0-4863 GCA_035760345.1 Burkholderiales bacterium
CTCGCTTCCGCGCGTGCGGGTCTGCAGCTCGCCGAGCAGCAGCTGGCGCGCTCGCGCGAGCTGATCGAGAAGGGCTTCCAGTCGCGCCAGGCGCTCGATGAGCGCTCGGCCGGCCGCGACCAGGCGGCCGCGGCGCTGGCGCGCGCCGAGGCGCTAGCGCGCCAGCGTCGCCTCGACCTGGAGCGCACCGTGCTGGCGGCGCCCTTCGACGGCCGGGTGCTTTCGGCGCGCGTCGATCGCGGCGAGACGGTGCAGCCCGGCAAGGAGCTGGCGCGCGTGTTCGCCGACGGCGCGCTGGAGATCGCCGTGTCGCTCACCGACCGCGAGATGGCGCTGATCGAGAATCCGTGGGGCGCGAACGACGGTCCGCGGCGCGAAGCGGCGCGCGCCAGCGTGCGCGTCGAGCACGGCGGCGGCGTGTACCGCTGGCCCGCGCGCGTCGATCGCGTGGAAACCGCCGTCGACAGCGCCACGCGCACCTTCAACGTGATCGTGCGCGTGGACCAGTCCTCCGCGCCAGGCGTTGCCGTCACCGGCGACCCGGCCGCCGCGCCGCCGCTGCTCGTCGGCATGTACGCAACGGTGCACATCGAGGGCGCCGACCGCGGCCGGCACGCGCTCGCGCCGCGGCGCGCGCTGCGCGAAGGCAGCGTACTGTGGCTGCTCGACGCCGCGGGCGCGCTCTCGGTGCGGCCGGTGCGCATACTGCACGAGGAAGGCGAGCGCGTGGTGGTCGCGGCCGACGGCCTGCCCGAGCCCGCGCGCGTGGTGGTGAGCGACCTGAAGGTGGTCACCGACGGCATGCGCGTGCGCGAGCTCGGCGCCGCGGCCGGCCGCGCGAAACCGTGAGGGGGCTCATCGCCTGGATGGCGCGCCACCCGGTGGCCGCCAACCTGCTGATGCTGCTGATCGTGGTCGCCGGCCTGTCGAGCGCGCTCACCACCACGCAGGAGGTGTTTCCGCTGATCGAGCTCGACGTGATCGAGGTGCGCGTCGCCTACCCGGGCGCGGCGCCCGACGAGGTCGAGGAGGCGATCGCGCAGAAGATCGAGGAACAGATCGAGGGCCTGGACGGCATCGACCGCGTCACCTCGGTGGCCGCCGAAGGCGCCGGGGTGGTGCGCGTGGAGCTGACGCGCGGCGTGTACCCGCCCACCAAGCTCGACGAGATCAAGGCGGCGGTGGATCGCATCACCACCTTTCCCGCCGAAGCCGAGCGCCCCGAGGTCACGCAGCTCGTCTCGCGCCAGCGCGTGGTCGAGCTGGCGGTGTTCGGCGAAGCGAGCGAAGCGACGCTGCGCGAGCTCGCCTACCGCATCAAGGACGACCTCACGGCCACGCCCGGCGTGTCGCTGGCGCAGGTGGCGCGCGTGCGGCCGTACGAGATCTCGGTGGAAGTGCCCAACGACGTGCTGCGCGCCTACGGCCTCACGCTGCAGGACATCGCGGCGACGCTGCGCCGCGCAAGCCTCGACCTGCCGGCGGGCGACATCCGCACGGCGGGCGAATCCATCCTGCTGCGCGCACGCGGGCGCAATTACGTGCGCGCCGATTTCGAGCGCGTGGTGGTGGTGTCGTCGCGCACCGGGGCGCAGGTGCGCCTCGCCGACATCGCGACCATCGACGACGGCTTTCGCGACGACGACCTGATCATGCGCTTCAACGGCAAGCCCGCCGCCTTCGTGCAGGTGTTCCGCGTGGGCGAAGACAAGGTGCTCGACGTGGTGGCGCGCGTCAACCAGTACCTCGAGAACACGCTACGCCCCGGCCTGCCGCCCGGCCTGGAGGTGCTGGTGTGGCGCGACGACTCGGCCGAGTTCCGCAATCGCCGCGACCTGCTGGTGAAGAACGGCGCGATCGGCCTCGCGCTGGTGCTGGGCGCGCTCGCCCTGTTCCTCGACCTGCGGCTCGCCTTCTGGGTGGCCACCGGCATTTTCGTGTCCTTCATCGGCGCGTTCGCCGTGATGCCGTTCGTCGGCCTGACGATCAACATGATGTCGCTGTTCGGCTTCATCCTGGCGATCGGCATCGTGGTGGACGACGCCATCGTCACCGGGGAAAACATCTACGCCGAGAACGAACGCGGCACGCCCGAGTTGGAGGCCGCGGTGCTCGGCAGCCAGCGCGTGGCGCTGCCGGTGCTGCTCGCCGTGTCCACCACCGTCGCGGCCTTCGTGCCGCTGCTGTTCGCGCCGGGCACGCTGGGCAAGTTCCTGTTCCAGATCCCGGCGGTGGTGATCATCGTGCTCTCGATCTCGGTGCTCGAGGCGATGCTGATCCTGCCGCACCACCTCGCGCACCTGCGCGTCGCCGGCTACGCGCCGCGCACCTGGCTCGGGGCGCGCCTGGCCGACCTGCGCCACGCGGTGGACCGGGGCCTGCGCCGCTTCATCGAAGGGCCGCTCGACACCGCGCTGCGTTTCGCCGTCGCGCACTACGGCGTGGTGATCGCCGCGGCGGCCTGCGTGTTCGTGCTCACGCTCGGCGCCATCACCGCCGGACACGTGCGCTTCGTGTTCTTCCCGCAGGTCGAGGGGCGCTACGTCACCGCGTCGCTCGAGCTCGCGCCCGGCGCCACCGCCGAGGCCACGCTGGCGGCCGCGCTCGCCGTGGAGCGTGCCGGGCGCGAGGCGGCCGGCAAGCTGCCCGACCCGAGCGGGCGCGAGCTGGTGAACGCCGTGTACATCACCGTGGGCCAGCAGGAGGCGACCGGCCCGGGCGCGGCGGGCGCGCTCGGCCTGCTTCAAGGCAACAAGGCCTCCATCGTCTTCGAGTTGCTCGACCCCGAGGTAAGGCGCGTCGCCTCGGGCGACTTCGAGCGGCAATGGCGCGAGCGCGCGGCGCAGCCGCCCGGCGTGCGCAAGCTCACGTTCGCCTCGAATGTGATCCAGCTCGGCTCGCCGGTGCAGGTCGAGCTCTCGGCGCGTACGCCCGAGGGGCTGGCCGAGGCGGTGCAGGCGCTGCAGGCGGAACTGCGCCAGATCGAGGGCGTGTCCGACGTGCGCGACGACCGCGACCCCGGCAAGCAGGAGGTGCAGTTCCAGTTGAAGCCTTCGGCGCGCGCGCTCGGCATCACGCTGGAGTCGCTCGCGCTGCAGGTGCGCGCGGCGTTCTTCGGCGCCGAGGCGCTGCGCGTGCAGCGCGGCCGCGACGAGGTGCGCGTCTATGTGCGGCTGCCGGACGCCGAACGCGCGTCGCTCGCCGATCTCGCGCGCTACCGCATCCGCGCCCCCTCGGGCGAGTTCGTGCCGCTGAACGAGGTGGCCGAGCTCGTGCTCGGCTACGGCCCCTCCACCATCGTGCGGCGCCAGGGAAGGCGCGTGTCCACGGTGTTCGCCGAGGTCGATAGCCGGGTGGTCACCGGGCAGCAGGTCAGCACGCGCCTGGTCAAGGAGACGATTCCCGCCCTGCAGGCGCGCATCCCGGGCCTCACCTACGCCATGGGCGGCGAGCAGCGCGAGCAGGGGCGCACGCTGCCTTCGCTCGCGCGCAACTTCGTGCTGGCCCTGTTCTGCATGTACGCGCTGCTCGCGCTCGCGTTCCGCTCTTACGTGCAGCCATTGATCGTGCTCGCCTCGATCCCGCTCGGCCTGGTCGGCGCGGTGCTCGGCCACCTGGTGATGGGCCTGCCGATGGGACTCACCAGCCTGTTCGGCGTGATCGGCCTCGCCGGCATCATCGTCAACGGCTCGCTGGTGCTGATCGATTTCATCAACGAGGAGCGCGGCCGCGGCAAGCCCGCGGCCGAGGCGATCCGCGACGCCTGCAAGGGCCGCTTCCGGCCGATCCTGCTCACGGCGGTCACCACCTTCCTCGGCATCTTCCCGCTGATCATCGAAAAGAGCATCCAGGCGCAGTTCCTCATCCCGCTCGCGGTGTCGATCGGCGCCGGCGTGCTGCTCGGCACGCTGATCCAGATGCTGCTCACGCCCGCGCTCGCCATGGCGGTGGAGGACCTGCGCGCGCGCTTTGCGCGCGGCCCCGACCCGGCGGCATAATACGGGCGTGAAAGTCACCATCAAATATTGCGTTGCCTGAAACTACCTGCCCCGGGCGGTCAGTCTGGCTGCCCACCTCAAGCAGGCTTTAGGCATCGAGGCGGAGCTGGTGAAGGGCGCGAACGGCGTGTTCGACGTCGCCGGCGACGGCGAGCTGGTGTTCTCCAAGCACCGCGACCAGCGCTATCCCGAGCCCGAGGAGATCGTGCGCGCCCTGCAGGCGCGACAAGGCGGCTAGAGCCCGAGAAAGCGCTTCGCGTTGCTTGACAGGAGCTTGCGCCGCGCACCCGTGCCCAGCCCCTGCAGGTCGCGGATCAGCTTGCCCACGCGCGCCTCGCCCAGCGGGAACGGGTAGTCCGAGCCGAGCATCACCCGGTCCTCGCCCATCACCTCGATGAGCAGCTGCAGCGCGCGCGGGTCGAACACCGCGCTGTCGACGTAGAAGCGATCGAGATAGTGGCTGGGCGGATGCGCCGATACCCCGCGCGCCACGTCGCGGTGCTGCCAGGCGTTCTCCAACCGGCCGAGCAGGAACGCGAAGCTGCCCCCGCCGTGCGCGAAGCAGATGCGAAGGCTTGCCGGCAGCCGGTCGAACGCGCCGCCCAGGATCAGCGACACGATCGAGAGTTGCGTCTCGGCGGGCATGCCCACGGTCCAGCCCATCATCCAGCGCGCGGTGCGCGCCCCGCCCAGCATGTCCCACGGATGCACCAGCACCGCCGCACCCTCGGCCGCGCAATGCTGCAGGAACGTGACGATGCCTTCGTCGTCGAGGTCGCGGTTGCCGACGTGGTTGCCGATCTGCACGCCGAGGTGGCCCGCCTGCATGGCGCGCGACAGTTCCTTGCACGCCGCGTCGGTGTCC
>DASTTC010000502.1:0-3287 GCA_035760345.1 Burkholderiales bacterium
AGCGAAACCGAGCTGCTGAAGACGCCGAACCTGGGCAGGAAGTCGCTCAACGAGATCAAGGAAGTGCTCGCTTCGCGCGGGCTGACGCTGGGCATGAAGCTGGAGAACTGGCCGCCGGCCGGGCTCGAGCATCACCGCGGATGAGGGCGCCATGCGTCACGGACTAGGCCTCAGGAAGCTCAATCGCACCTCGAGCCACCGGCTCGCGATGTTGCGCAACATGATGGTGTCGCTGCTGCGCCACGAGCAGATCACCACCACGCTGCCCAAGGCGAAGGAGTTGCGCCGGGTGGTCGAGCCGATGATCACGCTGGGCAAGGCGCCGTCGCTCGCCAACCGGCGCCTCGCGTTCGACCGCCTGCGCGACCGCGAAATCGTGGGCAAGCTGTTTGCAGATCTTGGCCCGCGCTACGCCAAGCGGAACGGCGGCTACCTGAGGATCCTGAAGAGCGGCTTGCGCAAGGGCGACAACGCGCCGATGGCGCTGGTGACGCTGATGGACCGGCCGGAGCCGAAGGCGGCGGAGAAGAAGCCCGCCGAGGAAAAGAAGGCGGCGTAGCGCACGTTCACTGCAGCAGCATCATTCGCCCCACGGAAGGCACGCCGCTTGTGTTCACGAGGAACAGCATGTAAGGGCCGGGTGGGGCGGCCGTGCGGCTCGCCGGGAGGTTGATCGTGACTCCTGTGGCCACCCGCGAGAAGCTCAGGCGAACCAGGAGCTGGCTCTCGTCGAAGGCGTGCGTTACCGAGCCGAGCCTGATTAGCGTCACCTGCGCGATGCCGGGGCCGTCCGGCGTATTGACGACCTGGGTCTGGCCGTACCCGGCGCTCGGGGGCAGCGCGCCCGTGATCGTCGGGCGCGCGCCGTGGAACAGGTAGGGAGGCGAGTACAGCTCGTAGTTCAGCTCATCTGCCTCCGGCCCCAACTCACCCTCACCGCTGCCCGAGTACAGCACCCGGCCATCCGGCAGCAGCAGTGCGCTCGAATGGTAGACGCGAACCACCGCGCTGCTCGCCATTGTCGTCCAGGTGCCGGTCGCGGGATGCCACAGCTCCGCGGCCAGCACGGCTCCCGCGGGGTCGTTGAACCCGCCGCTGCTCGTGCCGCCCGTGACGAGAACGTCCCCGGTCGGCAGCAAGGTGGCGTTCATATGCCGGCGGGCGAACGCCATCTCTTCGGTCAGGGTCCACGTCGGACTCGGCTGATTCAAGTCGATGATTTCGGCGCTGTCGGTGGGCGGGTCGCCGCCCCCCGCGTAGAGGATCTTTCCCGGCTCGTACATCACCGCGGATCCGTATTCGCGCGATCCGGACTGGCGCCGTGGGCCGTCGGTCCAACGGCCCGCACCCGCGACGTCGAGATAGTACGACTGCTGCCCCTCTCCGGCGTAGAAGATGCGCCCGTCGGGGGCCACGAAATTGCGGGGATAGTACGGCAGGGCGAGGGCCGCCGAGGTGAGCTGGCGCCAGGCGGCGCCGTTCCACACCTCGGGGAGCAGCACCAGGACGGCGTTTTCGTCCCGGCCCGCCATCGTCACCACTTCGCCGTTCGGCAAGGTGGTATTCGTGGGATACCACCTTCCCCGCGCCATGGGCGCCAAGGCCTGCCACGCGCCGGTGGCGGGATCGAAAACGTTCGTGTCCGGCGTGCCGTGGTCGTGGGTGATGTGCCCTCCGGCGACGAGCAACCGGCCGTCGGGAAGGAAGCCATGGCCGGCGCAGAACACATGGGAGGGGGCCGGCACTTCGGTGAACGCACCGGTTGCGGGGTCCCATAGGTGCGGGTTCCCGGCCAGCCCAAAGCTCAACACCTTGCCGCTGACCAGCATATTGAGGTGCACCTGCACGATCGGCGCATCGATCACGGGCGACCACTGGCCAAGGGGCTGCTGGCTGGTCGTTACCGCAGGCGGGGACTGGCTGGCCGAGGAACTGTCGGAACCGCCGCAGGCGGCCAGCATCGGCGAGAGCAGGACCAACACTGCGTACGTCACGTTGACGCGCCTACTGGAGGACTGGGACGAGGGCATCGGTAAAAGGCTATCGCGGCGCCTGGTCCATCGTACGTTCGCCGCCGCACATTGCGGCCGGAAATCGGCGCGTGGCCGTACGGGACTGTTCGGACCATCCTGCCTGCGCACGAGCGAGATGCCGCCAGCCCAGACTTCGTTCATGAATGCGGACGCAACGGTCATCGGCAAAATGAGGCGCGTCGCGAGCTTGCTGCTGGCGGGCATGCTGATTTCGTGCGGCGGCGGCGGTGACGATGGAAGTACCAGCAGCAGCGGCGATGACACGCAGGACACGCTCCCGTCGGCCGCTGGGCGCTATGAGGAGTCACATGCCGCGGTGAGCCTGAGCCCCGGTTGGACGCAAAGCGCCGCCGGGCCGTTTGCGTGGAGCGGGGGGGCCGCCGTGCAAGCGACGGCTCCGGGGGCGCAGGCCGCATTCAAGTTCTCCGGGACCTCGGTCAGGTGGATTGGCACCCGCAATGTCAATAGCGGAATCGCCCTCGTCAAACTGGACGGAGGTCCGGTCATCGAGGTGGATCTGTTCGCGCTCCCGGAGGTGATCCGCACGCCCATCATCACGTTGCACGGCCTGAGCCCCGGCAGCCACACTCTGGCGATCGAGGTGACGGGCCGCAAGCACCCGACCGCCCTGTCAAACGTCATTCAGGTGGATGCCTTCGACGTGCAAGCGCCGGTGGTCTCGCATATCCAGGAGACGGACCCGGACGTCGTCTTCAGCCCCGGTTGGGTCCAGGCGCCGGACACCTTCTCATGGAGTGGCGGCGGGGTCTTCACGCAAGGCGAACCGGTGGTGGGCGGTGCGAGGGAAACCAACACGCCGGGCGCGACGGTCACGTTGAGGTTCCACGGAACCTCGGTCGGCTGGAGCGGCTATCGCGGCCCCGATGCCGGCATCGCCCGTGTACGGGTGGATGGCGGCGTTGCGGTCGAGGTCGACACGTATTCTCCGACGCCCAGGGTCCAGGACATCGTGTTCACGGCAAGCGGACTGGCCGACACGCCGCATACGCTGACGATCGAGGCCACGGGCCAGAGGAATGTCGTGTCGACGGGTGCCTGGATCGTGGTGGATGCCTTCGACGTGATGGCGCCGGGAAGGCGCTTCCAGGAGCGCCACCCGGCGCTCGTCTACAGCGGCCTTTGGAATCACGGCAACGTGAATCGAACCTGGAGCGAGGGGTCTGCGTCCACGTCCGATACGGCAGGCGCGCGAGTCACGTTCACCTTCACCGGCACCTCGGTCAGCTGGATCGG
>DASTTC010000503.1:0-2495 GCA_035760345.1 Burkholderiales bacterium
GCTGCAGGAGGCAATGGGCAGGCTGCTGGAGAATCCGTCGCTTCGCGCGGCGATGGGTGCTGCGGGACGCAACGCGATTCGCGCACGATATACGCCGGAACGCGTGCTCACCCAGCTCGACCAGGTCTATGCGGAGCTCGAAGTCACGCGGGCCAAGACCGACCTCCAAGCCTTGCGCAAGGCGGCGTGAAGCCGCGCAGTCCTCGATGCAAACGCTGACGTGGACGCTGAACCGCGTGCGCGCCATGACGCCCGCCGAGGTCGGCTGGCGCGCGCGCAACGGCGCCGCGGCGCTGTTCGAGCGCCTGGGCCTGGGGCTCGCGCGCGACGCGGGGCCGGGGAGCGGCGCCTGCGGCGCGCCCTGGGTCGCGCCGCTGCCGAAAGACTTCGACGGGTCGCACTACACCGCCGCCGCCGAGCGCATCCTCGCCGGGCGCTGGGACGTGCTCTCGCTCGAGGACTGCGTGCTCGGCTTTCCGCCGCGCTGGAACCGCGACCCGAAGACCGGCCGGCTCGCGCCGCTCGCCTACGGCAAGAGCATCGACTACCGCGACGCGCGCTCGGTCGGCGACATCAAGCACCTGTGGGAGATCAACCGCCACCTCGAGCTGGTGACGCTCGCGCAGGCCTTCCACCTCTCGCGCGATCCGCGCTACGCCGAAGGCGCGCTCGCGCTGCTCGATTCCTGGCTCGAGCAGTGCCCGTACCCGCGCGGCGTGCAATGGACGAGTGCGCACGAAGCGGGGGTGCGCCTCATGAACTGGGCGGTGGCCTGGACGCTGCTCGGCGAGGCGGCGGCGCCGCTGCGCGAGCGCTGGGCAGCTTGCGTGTACCGCCACTGCCACTTCGTCGCGCGCAACCTCTCGCGCCATTCCTCGGCGAATAATCACCTGTTCGGCGAGCTGACGGGGCTGTTCGTCGCCGCGGTGACCTGGCCGCGCTGGCCTGAGTCGCGGCGCTGGCGCCAGCTCGCGCACGCGGGGCTGGAGGCGCAGGCGGTGGCGCAGAACGGCGCCGACGGCGTGAACCGCGAGCAGGCGTTCTGGTACCACCACGAGGTCGCCGACATGATGCTGCTCGCGCTGCTCGTCGGCCGCGCGAACGGCGCCGGCTTCTCCGTCGGCTTCACGCGGCGGCTCGAAGCGATGCTCGAATTCGTCGCCGCGGTGATGGACGCGGGCGGCCACGTGCCCAATGTGGGCGACGCCGACGACGCGCTGATGGTGCGCTTTTCGCGCGAGCCGGGCTTCGACCCCTACCGCTCGCTGCTCGCCACCGGCGCGGTGCTGTTCGAGCGCGGCGACTTCAAGGCCGCGGCCGCGCGTTTCTGCGACAAGAGCCGGTGGCTGCTCGGCGACGCCGGCCAGGCGCTGTTCGACGCCGTGCCCGGCGCGCCCGCGCGCCCGCCGCGCCTCGCCTTTGCGGACGCGGGCTACTACCTGCTCGGCGCGGACTACGGCACGCCGCGCGAGCTGAAGGTGCTGGTGGACGCGGGGCCGCTCGGCTACCTCTCGATCGCCGCGCACGGGCACGCGGACGCGCTCGCGCTCACGCTCTCGGCCGGCGGGCGCGAGATCCTCGTCGATCCCGGCACCTACGCCTACCACGGCGAGCGCCGCTGGCGCGACTACTTCCGCGGCACCTCGGCGCACAACACGCTGCGCGTGGACGGCGCCGACCAGTCGGTGCCCGGCGGTCCCTTTCTCTGGCTCGAGCACGCGCGCGCGCGCTGCGAGCGCTTCGACGCGGGCGTCGACCACGACGTGTTCGAGGGCGTGCACGACGGCTACCGGCGGCTCGCCGATCCGGTGACGCACCGGCGGCGCGTCGAGCTCGACAAGCGCGCGCGCGAGATCCTCGTGCGCGATACGCTCGAATGCGCGCGCGAGCACGATCTCGAGCTGCACTGGCACCTCGCCGAGGACTGCGTGGCGCGCGTGCACGGGCACGTGGTGGACGTCGAGTGCGCCGGGCAGCGCCTGCGCATCGAGTGCCCGCGCGAGCTCGCGCCACCGCGCATCGTGACCGGCCGGGAGCACCTGCCGCTGGGATGGGTGTCGCGCGCGCTCGGCGTCAAGCGGCCCTCGCCCACGGTGCTGTGCCGGGGACGCGTGGGCCCGGGGAGCCTGGAGACGCGCATCCAGGTGGTCCAACCGGACTAGAGCGCCCCGGGCGAGCGTCAAGCGCCGTTCCTAGGATCACGCCATGAGACTGACCGTGCTGGGCCTGGGCTATGTCGGCACCGTGTCCGCGGGCTGCCTCGCGCGCGAGGGCCACGAGGTGCTCGGCGTGGACGCCGAGCCGAACAAGGTCGAGCTGGTCAACGCCGGCAACAGCCCGATCATCGAGCAGGACATCGGGCCGCTGCTGCGCGAGCAGGTGGCGGCGCGGCGGCTGCGCGCGACGCTGGACGTCGCCGCGGCGGTGCGCGCCTCGGACCTCGTGCTGGTGTGCGTGGGCACGCCGAGCCGGCCGAACGGCGACATCGACCTGAA
>DASTTC010000504.1:0-2211 GCA_035760345.1 Burkholderiales bacterium
TCGATTTCGAGGCGTAGTACAGGATATCCAGGCCGCCGTAGTCGATGAATTCGCACATGCCCATCGCCGTGTAGCGCGGGCCGAAGCCCGCGCGCACCGCGCGATCGATGTCCTCGGGGGTCGCCACGCCCTCTTCCACCAGCCGCGCCGCCTCGTTCATCGCCGCGGCCTGCAGCCGCGGCACGATGAAACCGGGCGAAGGCGCGCAGCGCACCACCACCTTGCCGGCGGATTCCAGCAGCGCCTTGATCGCGGTGAACGTCGATTCCGCCGTAACCTTCGCCGGGCTCACCTCGACCAGCGGGATCAGGTAGGCCGGATTGAGGAAGTGCGCGTTGATGAAGCGCCCCGGATGGGTCACCCGGGCCGCCAGGTCGTCGGCCAGCATGGAAGAGGTGGTGGACGCGAGGATGGCGTCGGCCCGCGCGTGCGCGCAGGCGCGCGCGAAAGCGTCGCGCTTCGCCTCCAGCGTCTCGGTGACGCCCTCGAAGATGAAATCGGCGGCGGCCAGCACCGCGGGCGCTTGCTCCAGCGCATGGATGCGGATGCGGCCGAGGATCGCCTGGCGCTGCGCCCCGTCGAGCACGCCGAGCTCGCGCAGCAAGCCGAGGTTCGCGCCGATCTCGGCGCGCGCCGCCTCGCGCAGCTTCACACCGTCCGCGCGCGGGCGTGACTTGAAATCGATCACGTCGACGCGGTAGCCGGCATAGGCGAAGACGTGGCCGATGCCGCGGCCCATGCGCCCGGCGCCAAGCGCGACGATGCGGGTCACTGGCCCTCCCGCAGCAAGTCCCGCATGCTCTCGCGGGAAAGCCCTGCCAGGCCGAGTGCTTCCAGAGTGCGCCCGCCCTGGCGCAGGTCGCGGCCCAGCACTGCCGAGGCAAGCGCGAGCAACCCTTTCGCAACCGGGCACGGCACGCCCGCCCAGTCGCACACCGAGACGAGGAAGGCGAGCCCCATTTCGACGTCCTCGCGCATGTAGCGGTGCTCGGCGAGCACGATGCGCTCCTTCCAGTCGCCCGAATCGGTGAGCTTCACGTGCACCTTGCGGCCGTACATCCATTCGTCGCCGTCCGCCCGGTAGTGGTCGGCGAGCGGGAAGTGCGGCGCGGCATAGCCGAGCGCCACGCGCGCCCCGATCCTCTCCGCGTCGAGCGCGTCGGTGACGCGCCGGATCGACGGCTGCGTGCCCTCCTTGTGGATGTCCCAGCGCTCGAAGTGCTCGAGCGGCCCCGCGTTCATCAGGATGAGGGGCGGATGGATCACGGGGCCCGCGTTCATGAGCGCCGCGGACAGCGCGTCCTCCACCGGCTCCACCGCGGGGAACGCGCGCCGCAGGACGGCGAATGCATGGTCGTGCAGCTTCGCTGGGAACACCCCCGTCGGCAGGCGCGTCGCGCGCGCAATGATCGCGGCGGTGCCCGGGCCGTGCTTGCGCGTCAGCCAGGGCAGCGTGCCGGTTTCCGCGAACGCGCACCCCGAGCGCTGCGCCCGGCGCATGACGTACGCACCGAAGGTGCCTGGCGCCAGGTACACCACCTGCCCGTCGGCCAGATGCGGCGCCAGGCGCGCCGCGTTGTCGGCCTGCGTGAAGGCCGGATCCGGCAGGAAGACCAGGTCCGCGCCGCGCACCGCGGCGCCCATGTCGGCGCAAGTCTGCGCGATGCGCACCTCGCGGATACCCGCGGCATCCTCAAGGTTGATGCGCTCGCGCAGAAGCGGCGCATCGCGCCGCCAGTGCCGCACCTCGTGGCCCTGCGCCGAAAGATCCGCCGCCGCGGCATGCGCGCCGTTGCCGCCCCCGAGGACCGCGACTCTCATCTGGTATATCTTATCGGCATGGAACGCTCCTTCAAGGAGGAAGTCGAGAAACTGAGGCTCGGCGACGGCGAGGTGTTCCACGGCGAGGGCATCCTTGCCGTGACCAAGGCCCTGCTGCAGTCGGGCGTGTCCTACGTCGGCGGCTACCAGGGCGCGCCGGTGTCGCACATGATGGACGTGCTGAACGACGCGCGCGACATCATCAACGAACTGGGCGTGCACATCGAGACCAACGCTTCCGAAGCGGGCGCGGCGGCGATGCTCGGCGCCTCGATCAACTACCCCTTGCGCGGCGCGGTGACCTTCAAGTCCACGGTCGGCACCAACGTCGCCTCGGACGCCTTGTCCAACCTCGCCTCGGCCGGGGTCAAGGGCGGGGCGCTGATCGTG
>DASTTC010000505.1:0-3055 GCA_035760345.1 Burkholderiales bacterium
TTCCTCCGTAGCCGGCTTGATGCTCACCACCGACGCGATGGTCGCGGAGCTGGTCGAGGACAAGAAGGGCGGCGGCGGCCATGCGCACGGCGGCATGGGCGGGATGGGCGGCATGGGCGGCATGGACGGCATGGATATGTAGGAACAGAGGGGAACCTAGGTTCCCCTCCGTTACCTCCCTTCCGCTACACAGTCGTACAGGGGCGCTCCGGCGCCCCTTTTCTTTTATAATCCGCGCTCTTCACGGTAGGCCAAGTAGCTCAGTTGGTAGAGCAGCGGACTGAAAATCCGTGTGTCGCTGGTTCGATTCCGGCCTTGGCCACCACTTCAAGTGCGGAGGCGGCGATGCAGGCGAGCGCTGAACGCGTCAGGGTGTTCTGGCAGCCCGGCTGCACGAGTTGCCTGCGCACCAAGGAGTTCCTCACCCGCGCCGGGGTCGACTACGAGTCGATCAACGTGCACGGCAACGAAGCCGCGATGGCGGAGCTGGCGAAGCTCGGCGCGAGGAGCGTGCCGATCGTCGCGCGCGGCGAAAAGTTCGTGTTCGCGCAAACGATCGGCGACGTGATCGGCTTTCTCGGCCTGAAGATCCAGCCGCAGGCGCCGCTCGCCCCCGAAGCGCTGCTGGCCAAGCTCGATCTGGTGCTCACGGCGGCGGCGCGCTACGTGCGCCAGATTCCGCCGGCCGAGCTCGCCAAGCCGTTCCGCAACCGCAACCGCCCGGTCCGCGCGCTCGCCTTCCACGTGTTTCGCATCGTCGAGGGCTTCCTCGAGTCGATGCAGGACGGTGCCGAACTCACCTACGAGCGCATCATGCGCGACAACGCGCCCGCGGACATGACCCCCGAGGACCTCGCGCGCTACGGCGAGGGCGTGCTCGCGCGCGCCAAGGCGTGGTGGGCCGCGCATCCTGACAAGGCCTGCACCGCGCCGGTGCCGACCTATTTCGGCGAGCATCCGCTACACCTCGTCCTCGAGCGCACGGTCTGGCATCCCGCGCAGCACACGCGGCAACTCATGCTGGTGCTGGAGTCGCTGGGCATCGCTCCCGATCGGCCGCTGCGCGCCGCCGACCTGGCCGGCCTGCCGCTGCCGGAAAAGGCCTGGGATGAGGACTAAGGCCCGTCGGCGGCGCAACGCGGGCGAGCGGCCCGCGGTCCGCCTGTCGGCCCTGCTGGGCTTGCAGAAGGTCGACCTGTTCAAGGGCCTCGACACCGCCAGCCTGAGGGAGATCGCCGGCCAGTGCAAATGGACGCGCTGCAGGCGCAATCAGGTCGTGATGCGGCGTGACGGCACCGATCGCGACGTTTACCTCGTGATCGCGGGCATGGTGCGAGTGGTTGCGGCTGCGGGACGCGGGCGGCGCATCATCCTGCGCGACGTCCCGGCGGGCGAAGCGTTCGGCGAGCACTCCGCCATCGACGGCCGCAGAAGCTTCGCCGATGTGCTCGCGGTGCGCGAATCGCTTCTCGCCTCGATGCCGCCGGAGGCGTTCCGGGCGATCCTCGCCAAGTACGCGACGGTACGCGAGCGCGTGCTGCGCCGCCTGAGCGGCTCGGTGCGCGAGCTCGCGGACCGGCTGCTCGACCTGGGCGCCCGCAGTGTCCAGTGCCGGGTCTGGGGCGAGCTGCTGCGCCTCGCGCGGCTGGCCGGCGTGCAGGCCAATGCGGCCCGCATCGAGCGCGCGCCGACGCATCGCGAGATCGCGAGCCGGGTGGGCACTTCGCGCGAGGAGGTGACGCGCGAGCTGTCGCGCCTCGCCCGGCAGGGCCTGCTCGAGCGCGCGGGCCGCGCCCTCCTGCTGCGCGACGTGCTGGCGCTGGAAGCGCTGGTGGCGGATTCCCGTCCGCAGGACGTTCCCGCGCCGGCGGCACCGTGGGAGGCGGCGCGCCTGTTCAGCGCGAGCGGCGCGCGGCGCGAGCGGCGCGCCGTACTCGTCGCCGACGTGCTCGAAGCCACGGGCTCTGGGGCGCGTGACGAGGAGCGCGCCCTCGAGCAGCGGCGCTCGTTCTTCGCGCACGCCACGTTCGAGATCATTCCGACCCATGCCGGGCGCAGCCTGTCGAAAACCCTGGGGGACGGCTTCCTCGCCGAGTTCCCGGACGGCGTGCAGGCGGCGCGGTGCGCCTTCGAGCTGCACCAGGGCCTCGCGCGGATCAACGCCGCGACCGCGGCGCCGCCCCTGGGCATGCGCGTGGGCATCCACGTCGCCGAGGTGATCGTCGAGACCTTCAACGTGCTGGGAGACGGCGTCAACGTCGCGGCGCGGCTCGCCGAGCTCGCCAACCCCGGCGAAACCGTCGCCTCGGCGGCGGTGCGCGACCAGCTCGCGAGCGGCGTCGACGCCTCGGTCGAGGACCTGGGCGAGCAGCGGCTGCGCAACCGCGAGCGGGCGGTGCGCGCGTTCCGCCTGTGGCCGCCGGCGCACCAGCCGCTGCTCGCGCCGAGCGCGGCGGTGCGCGCGCACGGCCG
This sequence comes from Burkholderiales bacterium, assembly GCA_035760345.1. Lineage (GTDB taxonomy): Bacteria > Pseudomonadota > Gammaproteobacteria > Burkholderiales > SG8-39 > JAABQT01. The sequence goes on from DASTTC010000505.1 coordinate 2,473, forward strand.
GCCGTCGGTGGCGGTGATCCCGTTCCGGCTGCGCTCCGACGACGCGCGCTTCGCCTTCATCGGCGACGGCTTGGCCGACGAGACCATCGCCGCGCTGTCCCGGGTCGCCGACCTGTTCGTCATCTCGCGGCTGTCGTCGACGGCGTTTCGCAGCGCGCCGCTCGGCGTGCGCAGCATCGGCGAGATGCTCGGCGTGCAGTACGTGCTCTCCGGCAGCGTGCAGACGGCGTATCCGAGCGCGCTGCTGGTGGTGGAGCTGGCCGATGCGCGCGACGGGCGCATCCTGTGGAGCGAGCGCCTGCAGGGCGATCTCGCCGACGTGTTCGCCATGCAGGCCGACCTGGCGCGCCGGCTCGCCGCGAGCGTCGCGCCGTTCGTGCGCTCGATCGAGTTGCGCCGCGCGCGCATCACCAGCTTCGAGGAGCTCGACGCCTACGGCATCACGCTGCGCGGCGTGGAGCTGATGCACCGGCTGTCGCCGGAGGACTTCCTGCTCGCGCGGCGGGCGTTCGAGGCCGCGATCGAGCGCGACCCGGTGTCGGCGGCGCCGCACGCGTGGCTGGCGAAGTGGCATGTGATGCGC
>DASTTC010000506.1:0-3468 GCA_035760345.1 Burkholderiales bacterium
TCCCACGTTCAGCGTGATGAACTGGCTGCTGTTCCACACCGGGCTGATCACCGACCGGCTGCCGTTCCTGTCCGACGGGGACTGGGCGATGTGGTGCGCCGTGCTGGTCAATACCTGGCGCGGGATGCCGTTCTTCGCCATCACGCTGCTGGCGGGGTTGCAGACCATCAGCCCGGACCTGCACGAGGCGGCGGCGCTCGACGGCGCCAATGCCTGGAACCGTTTCTGGCACGTCACCTGGCCGCTGCTATTGCCGGTGACGCTGGTGGTGGTGGTGTTCTCGGTGATCCAGACCTTCTCGGATTTCCAGCTGATCTACGTGCTGACCGGCGGCGGCCCGGCCAACTCCACCCACCTGATCGCCACCTACGCCTACCAGGTGGGCGTCGCTTCGGGGCTGCTGGGCGAGGGCGCTGCGCTGTCGCTGTTCATGTTCCCGGTGCTGTTCGCGGTGGTCTGGGTCCAGCTCCGGTTCATGAAACGCATGGAAGGGGCCTAGCCGATGCTGATCGAGCGCAAGTGGAAGAAGTGGATTTACTTCTACCTGCCGATAGCCGTGTTCATCCTGTTCACGCTGTTCCCGTTTTACTGGATGGCGGTGACTGCATTACGCCCGGACCATGAGCTGTACCGCACCTGGCGGCAGGCGAGCGCGACCCCGTTCTGGACGCTGGAGCCGACCCTGGAGCACTTCAGGGGGTTGCTGCAGACCACCGCGTTCCCGAAGTGGCTGTGGAACACGATGCTGATCGCGACCGTCTCGACTCTCATCTCGCTCGTTTGCGGCATGTTCGCCGGCTACGCGCTGGCGCGCCTGAAATTCCGCGGGTCGGAATTTCTCGGCACCGCGATCTTCATCACCTACCTCGTGCCGCAGACGCTGCTGTTCATTCCGCTCGCCGACATCATCCGCGATCTGCACCTGGGCAACACACCCTGGGCGCTGATGCTCACCTACCCCACTTTCCTGATCCCGTTCTGCACCTGGCTGCTGATGGGCTACTTCAAGACCATCCCGAAGGAGCTCGAGGAGTGCGCGCGCATCGACGGCGCGACGCGCTTCGGCGCCATGATCCGCATCATCTTTCCGGTGGCGATCCCGGGCATCCTCTCGGCGGGCATCTTCGCCTTCACGTTGTCGTGGAACGAGTTCATCTACGCGCTGATCTTCATGTCCTCGGCGGAGCTGAAGACCGTGCCGGTGGGCGTGGTGTCGGAACTCATCCGCGGCGATATTTTCTTCTGGGGCCAATTGATGGCCGGGGCGCTGCTCGGCTCGATACCGGTCGCGCTGGTGTATTCGTTCTTCGTCGAATATTACGTCACCGGCCTCACCGGCTCGGTCAAGGGATAAGGCCTCGTACTGCCATGGCGACCGTCACCATCCGCGATCTGAACAAGAACTACGAGAACGGGTTTCACGCCGTCAAGGACGTCAATCTCGACATTCGCGACAAGGAGTTCATGGTGCTGGTCGGGCCCTCGGGCTGCGGCAAGACGACCACGCTGCGCATGGTGGCGGGGCTGGAGGAGATCACCTCGGGCGAGATCCTGATCGGCACCCGCGTGATCAACGAGCTGCCGCCGATGGACCGCGACATTGCGATGGTGTTCCAGAACTACGCGCTGTATCCGCACAAGAGCGTGTACCAGAACATGGCCTTCGGCCTGCAGATGCGCAAGTACCCCAAGCACGAGATCGAGAAGCGCGTGCGCGATGCGGCAGAAATCCTCGGCATCGAAGCGCTGCTCGAGAGGAAGCCGCGGCAGCTCTCCGGCGGACAGCGCCAGCGCGTCGCCGTCGGGCGCGCCATCGTGCGCCATCCGCAGGTGTTCCTGTTCGACGAACCGCTCTCCAACCTCGATGCGATGTTGCGGGTGCAGATGCGCGTGGAGCTCAAGCGCCTGCACGAGCGCCTGGAGACCACCGCGATATACGTCACCCACGACCAGGTCGAGGCGATGACGCTCGGCGACCGGGTGGTGGTGATGAAGGATGGCTGGGTGCAACAGGTGGGCGAACCGCTCGAGCTCTATGGCAACCCGGCAAACAGGTTCGTCGCAGGATTTATCGGCTCGCCGGCGATGAATTTCGTATCGGTGACCATCAGCGCGTCGGGCGGCGAGCTGTGGGCCGATGCCGAAGGCCTGCGCCTCAAGGTGCCGCCACGGCTGGTGGATCGTATGCGTGCGCACGCCGGCAAGCGGACGACCCTCGGCGTGCGGCCCGAGGCGCTGCACCCGGCGAGCGGCGCTGATCCGGCCGATTGCTGCTTCGATACGACGGTGGACGTGGTCGAGCCGCTGGGCAACGAGATTCTCATCAACTTCCGCGCCGGCGGCGCGCCGATGGTGGCGCGTGTGGACCCCGCTGTGCGCGTCAAAGCGCACCAGGGCATCCGCGTCGCGCTCGATCCGGAGCGGATCCACTTCTTCGACGAGAAGAGCGAAGCCGCGATCTAGGGCGGTTCGCTATAATCGGCGCCCTTCAAATACAACTGGCACAGCGCGTACCCCATGGCTGGCAGACTTTCCGGCAAGACCGCATTCATCACCGCTGCGGCGCAGGGCATCGGCCGCGGCGCCGCACTCGCCTTTGCGCGCGAGGGCGCGCAGGTGTGGGCGACGGACGTCAACCCCAAGGGGCTGGCCGACCTCGAAGGCAAGGACGGCATCCGCACCCGCGTACTCGACGCGCTCGACGAGCAGGCGATCGCCAAGGCGGCCGCCGAAGTCGGCCCGGTCGACGTGCTGTTCAACTGCGCCGGCTTCGTGCACCACGGCACCATTCTCGAATGCGCGCCCAAGGACTGGGATTTCAGCTTCAGCCTCAACGTAAAGTCGATGTACCTGGTGACACGCGCTTTTCTCCCGGGGATGCTGAAAAAAGGCGCGGGCTCGATCATCAACATGTCCTCGATCGCCTCGAGCGTGAAGGGGCTGCCCAACCGCTTCGTCTACGGCGCCACCAAGGCCGCGGTGATCGGCCTGACCAAGGCGATTGCCGCCGATTACGTGAAGCAGGGCATCCGCTGCAACTGCATCGGGCCGGGCACCGTGGACACGCCGTCCCTGCACGATCGCATCAACGCCTTCGCCGACCCGGCGCAGGCGAGGAAGGATTTCATCGCCCGCCAGCCGATGGGCCGGCTCGGCACGGTCGAGGACATCACGGGGATACTCGTGTTCCTCGCTTCGGACGAGTCGCTGTTCGCGACGGGCAACCTGTATTCCATCGATGGGGGTATGACCATATGAAGCTGTGCCGCTACGGCAAAGACGGGTTCGAGAAGCCCGGCATGATCGACGGCGAGGGGAAGCTCCGCGACCTGTCCAAGGTGGTCGCGCACATCGGCCCGAACGAGCTGTCGCCGCGCGGGCTGAAGATGCTGACCAAGGTGAAGCCCGAGTCGCTGCCGGTGGTCTCCAACAATCCGCGCCTGGGCGTGCCCTACGTCGGCATCGGCA
>DASTTC010000507.1:0-4547 GCA_035760345.1 Burkholderiales bacterium
CGCCCGTGCCATGGGCTGCTCCGAGGGCAGCGTGAAGACGCATTGCTCGAGGGCTGCGCATGCGCTCGCCGTGGCGCTGAAGGCGCGTGGCGTTACCCTCTAGGCCATGAACGAAGCGCAATTCGCCCATCGCATCCGCCACCAACTCGACCTGGGAAACCGGATCGAACCCCGCATTGCCGCACAACTGCGCGCGGCACGCGAACAGGCCTTGGCGCAGCACAGGCCCGGGTCGCAGGACGAGCTCGCCCTCGCCGGCGCGGCTCTGGGGCGTTTGGGCGGGGTGCGCGTTGTCCTGCTTCGCGTCGCACTGCCGGCCGTGATTCTCGGCATCGCGTTCGCCACGACCTTCGTCTGGCAGCAGCAGCAGCGCGCGGCCGAGATCGAGGAGCTCGACGCGCTGCTGCTCTCGAGCGACCTGCCGATCGACGCCTACCTCGACCAGGGATTCACAGCGTGGCTCAAGCGGCGCGGATCGCAATAGCGTTTGCGGCGGCTGTGCTGCTGGCGATGCCGGCGGCGGCCGCGCCCGACAAGGATCTGCGTTGGGCTCAGCTGAGCGAGGCGCAGCAGAAGATTCTCGAGCCCCTTAGCAGCGAGTGGGACCGCCTCGAGCCCCAGCAGCGCGTCCAATGGATCGGGGTGGCCAAGCGCTACCCGAAGTTCACGCCGGCCGGCCAGAAACGTACGCAGGCGCGCATGAAGAAATGGGCCAAGCTCACGCCCGAGCAACGCCGCCAGGCGCGCGAGAACTACCGGAGAATCAGCAAGGTACCGCCGGACCGGCGCGGCGACCTGCAGCGCCAGTGGGACGAGTACCAGTCGTTGCCGCCGCGCAAGAAGCCTGCGCCGGCGAAGTGACGCCCGGCCTTGCGCGCCGGCTGGCGAGCTTGCTCTACGAGGCGGTCCTGCTCGTCGCGGTCGCCTTTTTTGCCGCCTCCGCCTTCTACTTTGCCTCCGGCGGCGCACCGCTCGAAGGCTGGCTGCTGCGAGCGCACCAATTGTTCCTCGCTGCGGTGTTCGCGGCCTACTTCCTGTGGTGCTGGCTGCGCGGCGGGCAAACCCTGGCGATGAAAACCTGGCGCGTGCGCCTGGTGGGCGTGTCGCCCGGCAAGGCGCTGCTCAGGTTCCTGTTCGCGCTGGTCCTGGTGCCCACCGGGGCATCGATCCTGTGGGCGCTGTTCGATCGCGAGGGACAGTTCCTGCACGACCGCCTGGCGGGAACACGCCTGGTCCTCGCCTAGCGCCGCTCCACCCACCACATCATCAGCACCGCTGCGAGAAAGAACGCGGCGCCCGGCAGCGCCGCGGCGGCGAACGGGGGCCAGCCCTGCAGCAAGCCGATATGCGCGAACAGGCTGTTCAGCGTGTGGAACAGGATGCCGAGCATGATGCCGAGGAACACCTTCACGCCCACCATCCCGGAACGCGCGTGCATGTACGCGAACGGCAGCGCGAGCGCCATCATGACCAGCGCGGCCACCGGATAGAACAGCTTCTTCCACAGCGCGATTTCGTAGCGCCCGGTCTTCTGGCGGTTGTCGGCGAGGTGCTGCGTGTAGCGATACAAGTCCCAGGCCGACATGCGCTCGGGATCGATCGCCAGGACACTGATCAGGTCCGGGGTCACGGCGGTGCGCCACGGGGTCTGCTCCAGCTTCGTCGTGCGCAGCCCGCCGGCCGTGAAGCGCGTCTGCACCACGTCGCTCAGGCGCCACGCGCCGGTCTCCTGGTATTCGCCGCGCGCCGCCGACGTGATGCTTTCCAGCCGGTAGTCGGCATCGAACTCGTAGATGCGCACGCCCGTGAGCTGGTTCGCCTCGCGCGCCTGGCGCACGTTGATGAACGCGCGTTCGTCCTTGAACCACAGCCCCGTGTGCAGGTTCTGGCCGAGGGCGCCGCTCAGCGCACGCATGCGCACCTGCTGCGCGGCCTCCTCGGCGGCCGGCGCCACCCATTCGCCGATGGCGAAGGTGGCGACGGCGAACGCAAGCCCCGTCTTGAGCAGCATGCCGCCGGCCTGGCCCGGCGACATGCCCGCCGCGCGCATCACCGTGAACTCGGAATTGCTCGCCAGGTGCGCCAGCACGTAGAGCGTGCCGATCAGCACCACCACCGGCATCAGCTCGTAGGCGTGCGTCGGCGCGGACAGCAGCACGTAGGTGAACACCTGTCGTATCTGGTAGTTGCCTTTGCCGAGGTCGCGGAACTCGCCCAGCAGATCGAAGAACGCGAACAGCCCGAGAAAGCCGAGCAGGATCAGGCCGACCGCAGCCAAGACCTCGCGCGCCAGGTAGCGGTTCAGCGTGCGGCTGGCGGCGCTCATCGCGTCAGCTCCGCAGCTTCAGGCGCAACAGCGTCATGCGCTGCGCAAACAGGGCAATCACCGCGACCAGCACCAGCGCATGCACCAGCCACCAGCCCATGGCGAAATCGAGCTTGCCCTGCGCCACGCGCGCCTGGACCACGGTCAGCAGGTTCTGGTACACGAGGTAGGAGAGCAACGCGAACAACAGGTTGATCGAGCGCCCGGCACGCGGATTGACGAAGCTCATCGGGATGGCGAGCAGCGCGAGGATCAGCGCCGAGAGCGGGATGCCGATGCGCCAGACCAGCTCGCCCCGATTCTCGTCGCTCGGGCTGCGCAGCAGCGCCAGCGTCGACAGGCTCTTGTGCGTGGGCACGGGGTCATCGCCCGCCACGGACTCGACGCGCGCCGCATAGCGCTCGAACGCCATCACCCGGTAGTCGGCCTCCCCCGGCACGCCCTCATAGCGGAGCCCGTCCAGCATGACGATGTAGCGGTCTCCGTTCGGCGCCGTTTCCATCACACCCCGGCGGCTGAACATCACGCCCGTGCGCCCGAGCTGCACGGAGTTGACGAACACGTTCTGCACTTCGCCCTTGGTGCCCGTGGCCGATTCGACGAAGAACACCCGGTCGCGCGATCGCGATTCGATGAACACGCCCGGGTCGACCCGCGCGGCATCGTCGCGCGAATCCACGCGGCTGCGGTACTGCTCGCTCATGCGCACCGCCCAGGGCGCGATCACCGTCGACAGCGCGGCGATCAGGCACACGATCGGCACCGCGAACATCAGCACCGGCCGCACCCATGCCGCGAGCGACAATCCCGCGCTGAACCAGATCACCATCTCGGAATCGCGATAACTGCGCGTCAGCGTCAGCAACACCGTGACGAACACTGTCAGCGACAGCAGGATCGGCAGCGCGTTGAGCGCGAAGAAGCCGAGAAACGCCACCACCGCGTCGGTGGGAATCTTCCCGCCCGCCGCCTGACCCAGCAGGCGCACAAGGCGCGTGGTGATGGCGATCAGGAACAGCGTCAGGAATACCGCGGTCGCCAGATGCGCGAACTCACGCAGCAGCGCGCGGTGAAAGATCATGCGATACTTAAAGCGCTCATTACACGGGAGAATCGGGTGGAATTTAACATACGCGCCCTTGCGCCCCAGGGGGCGAAAACCGGATGCCTGGTGCTCGGCGTCTACCAGGCGGCGGACGGCGGCGCGCCCGTGCTCAGCCGCGCGGCGGCGGCAGCCGACAAGTCCGCACGGGGGCGCCTGAGCAGTATCCTCGCGCACGGCGACCTGCGCGCCAAGGCCGGCGCCACGCTTTTGCTGCATGGGGTCGCGGGCCTGGCCGCGGAGCGTGTCCTGCTGGTCGGGCTGGGTGAGCAGAACAACTTCGCGGAAGGGCCGTTTCGCGACGCCGTGCGCGGCGCCGCCGCGGCGCTGCGCGAGCTCGGCGCGCGCGATGCGGTGGCGTACTTCGCAGACCTGAAGGTCGGTCGCCGGCCCATGGCGTGGAACCTGCGGCATGCGGCGCTGGGCCTGCGCGAGGCCTTCTACCGTTTCGACCAGCTCAAGACGCAAAAGAAGCCGCCGGCGCCGGTGCTTGCCGCGGTGACGCTGGCCACGCAGGCGGGGCCGGTTGCCCAGCAGGCGCGCGATGCGCTGCGCGAGGCCGCGGCGACCGCCGATGGCGTCGCTCTGGCGCGCACGCTTGGCAATCTACCGCCCAACATCTGCACCCCGTCCTACCTCGCCGAGGAGGCGAAGAAACTTGCCCGCCAGTTCAAGCTCGGCCTGGAAGTGCTCGAGCGCCGCGACATGGAGCGACTGAAAATGGGCGCGCTGCTCGCGGTGACGCGCGGCTCGCACCAGGTGCCCAAGCTCATCGTGCTGCGCTATTCGGGCGGCGCCAAGGGCAAGGCGCCGCTGGTCCTGGTCGGCAAGGGCATCACCTTCGACACGGGGGGCATATCGCTCAAACCGGCCGGCGAGATGGACGAGATGAAGTACGACATGTCGGGCGCAGGCAGCGTACTCGGTGCCTTGCGCGCGCTCGCCGGCATGCAGGCGCCGGTCAACGTCATCGGCGTGGTGCCGACGTGCGAGAACATGCCCGGCGGACAGGCTTCGCGCCCCGGAGACGTGGTGACGACGATGTCGGGGCAGACGGTCGAGATCCTGAACACCGACGCCGAGGGCCGGCTCATCCTGTGCGACGCGCTAACCTACGCG
>DASTTC010000508.1:0-3484 GCA_035760345.1 Burkholderiales bacterium
TCCTGCATCAGCGCGATCTGCTCGCGCAATTCGAGTATCCGGTCCTGCCAGTAGCGCTGCGTGTTGAACCACGGGAACGCCGCCGGGAACGCCGGATCGTCCCAGCGCCGCGCGATCCACGCCGAGTAGTGCAGCAGGCGCAGGGTGCGCAGCGCCTCCACCAGGTGCAGCTCCTGCAAGTCGAAGTCGCGGAACTGCCGGTAGCCCTCGAGCACGCAGCCGAGCTGCTGCGCCATCGACGCGCGGTCCCCCGAGAGCAGCATCCACAGGTCCTGCATCGCGGGGCCGCTGCGCGCATCGTCGAAGTCCACGAAGTGCGGGCCGTCGTCGGTCCACAGCACGTTGCCGGCATGGCAGTCGCCGTGCAGGCGAAGTGTTGCCAGGCGCCCGGCCCGCGCGTAGCAGTGCGCGACGCCCTCGAGCGCCTGGTCCGCGGCGCCCGTCCACGCCTCGACGAGGTCCTGCGGCAGGAAACGGTTCTCGAGCAGCCAGTCGCGGGGCTCGCGCCCGAACGTATCCTGATCCAGCGCCGGCCGCGTCGCGAAGGGGCGCGTCGCGCCCACCGCATGGATGCGGCCGATGAAGCGCCCGAGCCAGCGCAGCGTGTCGTCGTCCTCGAGCTCGGGCGTGCGGCCGCCGCGCCGCGGATACACCGCGAAGCGAAAGCCCGCGTGCGACTTGAGCGTGGTGCCGCCCTGGTCGAGCGGCGCGACCGCGGGGATCTCGCGCGCGGCGAGCTCGCGCACGAAGGCGTGCTCCTCGAGAATCTGCGCGTCGCTCCAGCGTTGCGGTCGGTAGAACTTCGCCACCACGCTCGAGCCGTCCTCCAGCCACACTTGATAGACGCGGTTTTCGTAGCTGTTCAAGCTCAGCAGGCGCCCGTCGCCGCGCAGGCCCGCGCTCTCCAGCGCATCGAGCACGGTGGCGGGCGTCAGGTGGGCGTAGGGGGCGGGTGCGCTCATGCGATCGGCTAGACTAGCACCGCGCATGAAAGCCTCCGCCGAGAACGTGGTCGACGTCCGCGACCTGCATTTCGCCTATAACCAGCACGCGCTGTTCAAGGGCCTGTCGCTCGTCGTGCCGCGCGGCAAGGTGGTGGGCATCCTCGGCACCAGCGGCTGCGGCAAGTCCACGCTGCTCAAGCTGATCGGCGGCCAGCTGCGCCCCCGCCGCGGCACGATCCACGTCGACGGCGAAGCGGTGCACGAGCTCGACGGCGCGCCGCTCTACGCGCTGCGCCGCAAGATGGGCATGATGTTCCAGACCAGCGGGTTGTTCACCGACCTGTCGGTGTTCGAGAACGTCGCCTTCCCGATCCGCGAGCACACGGCGCTGCCCGAAGAGGTGGTGCGCAGCCTGGTGCTGATGAAGCTGCACGCGGTGGGCCTGCGCGGCGCGCACGGGCTGCGCGTGGGCGACCTGTCGGGCGGCATGACGCGGCGCGTGGCGCTGGCGCGCGCCATCGTCATGGACCCGATGCTGGCGATGTACGACGAGCCGTTCGCGGGCCTGGATCCGATTTCGCTCAACGTGGTCGCCGGGCTGATCCGCACCTTGAACGACGCACTGGGCGCGACCTCGATCGTCGTGACCTACGACGTGAGCGAGTCGCTCAAGGTCGCGGACTATCTCTATGTGATCTCCGAAGGCGTGGTCATCGGCGAGGGCGCGCCCGCGGCGCTGCTCGCGTCGCAGGACGCGCGCATCCACCAGTTCCTGCACATGGAGCCGGACGGACCGGTGCGCTTCCACTACCCGGCCGAACCCCTGGCCGAGGCGCTCAGGCTGTAGGGTGGGCCCTTGGCCCACCCTGCGGTGAACCTCAGGCCTTGGCGTCCTTCGGGATGAACTTCAGCGCCACGCCGTTGTTGCAGTAGCGCAGTCCGGTGGGCTTCGGGCCGTCCTTGAACACGTGGCCGTGATGGCCGTCGCAGCGCTTGCAGCGGTATTCGGTGCGCGGGTAGAGCAGGTAGTAGTCGGTCTTCTCGGTGAACACGTCCGGGATGGTGGTGAAGTAGCTCGGCCAGCCGGTGCCGCTGTCGAACTTCATCGCCGAGGTGAATAGCGGCAGGTCGCAGCCGGCGCACACGAACACGCCGGCGCGCTTTTCGCGGTCCAGCGGGCTGGTTCCGGCACGCTCGGTGCCGTCTTCGCGCAGCACGTTGTAGGCCTGCGGCGACAGGCGCTTGCGCCATTCGTCCTTGGACAGCTTCATCGCGTCCGTGGCGGCGGGCACGGGCGTCCCGGCGGCGAGGAAAGTCTTCCAGTTGCGCTGCAGCTCTTCGACCATCGCGAGTCCTTTCTTCTGCGCCTGTGCCACCCAGGCAGCGCCCGCGAGGGGGGCGGCAACCAGCGCTTTCAACAGTGAACGTCGATTCATGGGGCCTCCGTCGCGAGTTTAGTCGAAAGCCGCCGGCCTTCCTGACAAGCAACAACGGCCAGCTTGCGCTGGCCGTTGGACTTGCCGGAACCCTGTAGGTTCTAGTGGCCGCCGTGGCTGGCGATCACCGCGCCGAGCACCGCCCCCACGATCAGGCCGCCGAGCACGTCGTGCGGGCTTCTCGTGCGATAGACGACCGCCGGTTGGTGTTGCACGACGACGGGCCGTTGTACCACCGCCCGGCGCTGCACGTAGGCAGGCCGGTGCACGACCCCCCGGTGCTGCGCGTAGTAGGGGGCGCGATGTTGCACGACCCTCTGGCGCTGCGCGCGGTAGGGGGCGCGATGTTGCACGACCACCACGCGTTGCTGCGCGTGGCCTTGGCGGTACCCATAGCCGTCGGCCAGGGCGGGGGTGGCGCCGAGCAGCGCGGCGGCGGACAGGGCGGCAAGGGCAACGGTCTTTTTCAGCATGGCAATCTCCTTTTCTGTGTGCTCCGGCAGCCCGTTCGGCGCCGGCGACGAAGCCATGGTTGCCCGCGGCAGGCGTAACGTGTGTAACGGTGTGTTACCCGCGTAACGGCGGGGAGGCACTATTTCTTGTGCCGGCGTGGCGGACGCGCCGGGCTCGGCGGCCCGCGGTACTGGAGCAGCGCGCCCACCTTGCGCTCGAAAGGGTCGCGGCGCACCAGCGAGCGCTCCTCCGCCCGCGAGAGCAGGTCATAGTGCGGCAGGGCGTCCAGCCGCTCGGCCACCGTCCAGGCGCCCTTGCGGGCGGTCACCCATTGCGCGGGTTGCAGCACTCGCAGGTCGAAGGGCCGCGAGTAGGCGCGCAACGTCTTGTGGTCGCGCCGGTTGGCGTACTCGTGGAGATAGGACATGGCCAGTTCGCGCAGGCTGCGGTAGACGGGGTCGCGCCAGCGCAGGGTGGCGCCGTTGGTCTTGGAGATCGCGCCCCAGCGGCCGCGGCGCCGGAACAGGGCCACGACGTGGTCGTAGTCGCGCACCGCGCGCATGTCGAGCAACAGTGGCGGCTCGCCATGCACCCAGAGCGCAGCCGCCGCGAGCATGGCGCCCTCGATGCAGTGCGCCCGGCGCGCGCGCA
>DASTTC010000509.1:0-6875 GCA_035760345.1 Burkholderiales bacterium
CCGAGCATCACGTCCTCGGAAAGCTCGTGCGCCTCGGATTCCACCATCATCACGCCCTGCTCGGTCCCCGCAACGACCAGATTGAGCTTGGATACCTTGAGTTGCGTGGCGGTCGGGTTGACGACGTATTGCCCGTCGACGTAGCCCACGCGGCAGGCGCCGATCGGCCCGTTGAACGGCATGCCCGAAAGCGTCAGCGCCGCCGACACCGCGATCATCGCCGGGATGTCCGAATCCACTTCCGGATTCAGCGACATCACTTGCGCCACCACCTGCACCTCGTTGAAGAATCCATCCGGAAACAACGGGCGGATCGGGCGGTCGATCAAACGGGAGGTCAGGATTTCCTTCTCGGAAGGCCGGCCCTCGCGCTTGAAGAAGCCGCCGGGAATCTTGCCGGCGGCGTAGGTTCGCTCCGCGTAGTCGACCGTCAACGGGAAGAAGTCCTGGTGCGCGCGTGGCTCCCGGGCGGCGGTGACGGCTGCGAGAACGACCGTGTCGTCGATGGTGCACACCACGGCGCCCTGCGCCTGGCGCGCGATCTCACCGGTTTCCAAAGTGACCTGATGGTCGCCGAGCTTGAATGTCTTCTTGATTGGATTCAAAGGATTACCTCGTTGGGTGGCCGCAATACGAAAACGCCCATCGCATGATGAGCGTTTCTTGCGGCGGCATCAGTGGGATTACTTGCGCAGACTCAGCCGCTCGATCACCGAGCGGTACTTGTCGGCATCCGTGCGCCGCAGGTAGTCCAGCAGCTTGCGGCGTTGCGACACGAGCTTGAGCAGCCCGCGGCGGGAATGAAAATCCTTGACGTGAGACTTGAAATGCTCGGCCAAGCCGTTGATACGCTCGGTCAGCAGGGCAACCTGCACTTCAGGCGACCCCGTGTCCTTGCCCGAACGCTGATACTGTTGAACCACTTGCGCCTTCTGCGCAACGTGCAAAGCCATACGCTTTCTCTCCTGGTTTGAGCCGCGCATTTTAGCCGACGGCCGGAGCCAGCGACAAGTGTATTTCGATGATTTTCAGCCGCTTGCGTGGTAGTTGAGGAGCCTGCGCGGGTGCAGTTGGCCCTGTGCCCCGCCCTCGCCCAGGCCCAGCAGCCTGCCCTGGTGGCCATAGACGCCGCAGGGACCGGCCGGCGCGTGCTCAACCTGCAACGCCTGCCCCTGCACAAAGCGCTCGGCCATTGCCTGCGGCAGATCTACCCGGGGCAACTCTCCGAGCAAGCGCTCCACCGGCAGGAGCTTCGCGTCACGCTCAGCGGGCGAACCATTCTCCAGTTGCTCCAGCGTCGTGGACTGCTCTATGCGGAAGCTTCCCGACGCGGTGCGCCGCAGCGCGGCGAGGTGCGCGCCACAGCCCAAGGCCCGGCCGATGTCCTCCGCCAGCGTACGGATGTAGGTGCCCTTGCTGCACCGGATGCGCAATTCCAGTCGGTCGTCCGTGAGACTCAAGTGCTCCAGTGCATGCACCTGGATGCGGCGTGCAGCTCTGGGCACCTCGCGTCCTTCGCGCGCCAGCGCATACAGGGGACGCCCGGCCTGTTTCAGCGCCGAGTACATGGGCGGCACCTGCTCCAGGTCGCCCCGGAAGCGCGCCAAGACCGGCTCGATCGCGTCCTGCGACACCCTGCAGGTGTTGCGCTCCAGCACTTCGCCTTCGGCGTCGCCCGTCGTCGTGGTGACCCCGAGCTGGACGAGCGCCCGGTATTCCTTGTCGGCCTGCAGCGGGAGCTGGGAAAATTTGGTGGCTTCCCCGAACAGGATCACCAGCAAGCCCGACGCCAGCGGGTCGAGGGTGCCGGCATGTCCGGCCTTGGCGGCCCCGAACTGGCGCTTCACCGACTGCAGGAGCGCGTTGGACCCCAACCCGACCGGCTTGTCGAGCAGCAGCACGCCGTCGAGCCTGCGCCGCATCAGTCCTTGGGGCGGACGCTATCGATGAGCTGCGACAGGCGCGCGCCGCGTTCCACCGACGCGTCATATTTGAAGCGCAATTCAGGCGTCGTGTAGAGCTTGATGCGCCGGGACAGCTGGCTGCGCAGGAACCCCGCGGCCTTGCGCAGTGCCACTTCTGCGGCCTCGGCTTGCACGCGCTCGAGGCACGTGAAATAGACCACCGCGTGCGACAGGTCGGGCGCCGCGTCCACCGCGGTGAGCGTGACCAGGTTGAGTCTCGGATCCCGCAGGTCCCGCCGGATGACCTCGGAGAGCTCGCGCTGGATCTGATCGGCGACTTTGCGCGGCCGGCCCCGGGTCACTGCGTGACCCTCGTTGCGCTCACAGCGTGCGAGCCACCTCGAGGACTTCGAACACCTCGAACTGGTCGCCTTCCTTGAGGTCCGAGAAATTCTTCAGCGACATGCCGCACTCGAAGCCGGCCTTGACCTCGCGCGCATCGTCCTTGAAACGCTTGAGGGAGTCGATCTCCCCCGTATGGATGACCACGTTGTCGCGCAACACGCGCACTTGGGCGCTACGCCGCACCAGCCCATCCACCACGTAGCATCCGGCGACCGCGCCGACCTTGGAAATGCGGAACACCTGGCGCACCTCCACCATGCCGAGCACTTGCTCTTTGCGCTCGGGCGGAAGCATGCCGGACAACGCTGCCTTGATCTCGTCGACGGCCTCGTAAATGATGGTGTAGTAGCGCACCTCGATGCCGCTGCTCTCGATCAGCTTGCGCGCAGTCGCGTCCGCGCGTGTGTTGAAGCCGATGATGACGGCCTTGGCCGCAAGCGCGAGGTTCACGTCGGACTCCGTGATGCCGCCGACCCCGGCGTGCACCACGCCGACCTTGACCTCGTCCGACGAGAGGCGGGTCAAAGCATGCACCAGGGCTTCCTGAGAGCCCTGCACATCGGCTTTGATGACGAGCGACAGGACCTTGTGCCCGCCTTCGCCCATCTGCTGGAACAGATTCTCCAGCCTCGCCGCCTGCTGCTTGGCCAGCTTGACGTCGCGGTACTTGCCCTGGCGGAACAGGGCGATCTCGCGCGCCTTGCGCTCGTCGCTCAGCGTGCTCATTTCCTCGCCCGCATTGGGCACTTCGGACAGACCCTGGATTTCCACCGGAATCGAGGGTCCCGCGGCATCGACCGGCTGCCCGTTCTCGTCGAGCATGGCGCGCACCCGCCCGTGGACGGCACCTATCAGCACGATATCGCCTCGGCGCAACGTGCCCGATTGCACCAGCACCGTCGCCACCGGGCCGCGGCCCTTGTCCAGGCGGGCTTCGATCACCACGCCGCGCGCCGGCGCCTCCACCGGCGCTTTGAGCTCCAGCACCTCGGCCTGGAGCAATACCCGCTCGAGCAGTTCATCGATGCCTTGTCCGGTCTTCGCCGATACGGACACGAACGCCGCGTCCCCGCCGAACGCTTCGGGCACCACGCCGTGCTGCAGCAGCTCGCGCTTGACCTTCTCGGGGTCGGCTTCGCCCTTGTCGATCTTGTTGATCGCCACGATCAGGGGCACTTCGCCCGCCTTGGCATGGTTGATGGCTTCGATCGTTTGCGGCATGACGCCATCGTCGGCCGCCACCACGAGGATGACGAGATCGGTGACCTTGGCGCCGCGCGCGCGCATTGCCGTAAACGCTTCGTGGCCTGGCGTATCGAGGAACGTGATGACGCCGCGCGGAGTCTGCACGTGGTAGGCGCCGATGTGCTGGGTGATGCCGCCCGCTTCGCCCGCCGCCACCTTGGTGCGCCGGATGTAATCGAGCAGCGAGGTCTTGCCGTGGTCGACGTGGCCCATCACCGTGACCACCGGCGGACGCGGCCCGCCGGCGTCGGCTTCCTGTTCCGCGCCCTGCGTGGTTTCGGCGAGATAGGCTTCCGGGTCTTCCAGCTTGGCCGCCTTCGCCTTGTGGCCCATCTCCTCGACCACGATCATGGCGGTTTCCTGATCGAGAACCTGATTGATGGTCGCCATGGTGCCCAGCTTCATCAGCACCTTGATGACTTCGACGGCCTTGACCGACATGCGGTGCGCGAGCTCGCCGACGGCGATGGTCTCGGGGACCGCGATGTCCCGGGAAACAGGCTCCGTGGGTTGGCTGAACGGCTGCTGCTGCTCCGTCGCCGCGCCACCGCGATGGCGTGCGCCGCCTCGCGCGTGCCAGCCTGCCACGCCCCCCCCCATGTCCCCGCGCGTCTTGATGGTGCGCCGACGCACCGAATCGTCGCGCATGGTGGTGGTGGTCTTGGCCTTCTTGGGCTTCTTGTCGGACTTGGCGTCCCCCGTCTTGGGGGCATGCAGCGTGCCTTCCACCGGCGCCGTTGCCGGCTGCCCCTGGGCCTTGCCGATTGCCGCCTGCGCCTCGCGTTCCGCCGCCCGCTGCTCGGCCTCGCGCCGTTCGCGTTCCTGCTTCTCGCGCAGTTCCGCTGCCTGCAGGACCGACAGTTGTTCGTGGCGGCGCGCCTCGTCCGCACGCACTTCACGCTCCCGCGCGTCGACCGCCGGCGCGGGCGCCGGCGCTGCCGCGGGCGGGGGTGGGGGCGGCGGCGCCTCCGCGGCGCTGGCTTGCGCCGCGAGTTCCGCGGGATCGCGCTTGACGAACACCCGCTTCTTGCGCACCTCCACCTGGATGGTGCGCGCCTTGCCGGAGGTGTCGGACTTCTTGATGATCTCGCTGGTCTGGCGCCGCGTCAGCGTGATCTTGTTCTTCGGCTCCGTGGAGCCGTGCGACTTGCGCAGGTATTCCAGCAGGCGCGACTTGTCGGTCTCGGTCAGCGAGTCTTCGGGCACGCGCTTTTCAACGCCGGCCGCGCGTAGCTGCTCGAGCAGCACCGAGGGCGGCACCTTCAATTCACTGGCGAACTGTGCGACGCTGGTCAGTGCCACGCTACTGCGCCTCCTTGGCTTCGGCGGCGCCTTCCTGCTCAAACCAGTGCGCGCGCGCCGCCATGATGAGGCCCTTGGCGCGCTCTTCCTCGATGCCGGTCATCTCGGAGAGCTCATCCACCGCCAGGTCCGCGAGGTCGTCCCGCGTCTTGACGCCCCCCTCGGCCAGCTTGGCCGCGAGCTGCGTGTCCATGCCCTCGAGTTTGAGCAGGTTCTGGTCCACGCCGTCGATGCTCTCTTCGCTGGCAATGGCCTGCACCAGCAGCGCGTTGCGCGCCCGGCTGCGAAGCTCGTTGACCGTGTTCTCGTCGAAGGCGTCGATCTCCATCATCTCGTTGATCGGTACATAGGCGATTTCCTCGAGCGTGGAGAAGCCCTCCTGCAACAGGATGTTGGCAACTTCCTCGTCCACGTCCAGCCGCTGTATGAACAGCTCGCGCACGCGCGTGGATTCCTCCTCCTGCTTCTTGTTCGAGTCTTGCTCGTTCATCAAGTTGATGGTCCAGCCGGTGAGCTCCGAGGCGAGGCGCACGTTCTGCCCGCTCCTGCCGATGGCGATGGCAAGGTTTTCCTCGTCCACCACGACGTCCATGGCGTGCTTTTCCTCGTCCACCAGGATCGAGCTCACTTCGGCAGGCGCGAGCGCCCCGATCACGAACTGGGCCGGGTCGGCCGACCACAGCACGATATCCACCCGCTCACCCGCCAGTTCCTGCGTCACGGCCTGCACGCGCGACCCGCGCATGCCGACGCAGGTGCCGATCGGGTCGATCCTGCGGTCGTTGGTGTGCACGGCGATCTTGGCGCGCACGCCCGGGTCGCGCGCCGCGGACTTGATCTCGAGCAGGCGTTCCTCGATCTCCGGCACCTCCAGCTCGAACAGCTTCATGATGAACTGCGGCGCGGTGCGCGAAAGGATCAACTGCGGGCCGCGCGCGCCGCGGTCGATCTTCGCCACCCAGGCGCGCACGCGGTCGCCCACGCGCAGGTTCTCCTTGGGGATCATGTGTTCGCGCGGCAGCAGCGCTTCCAGGCGCCCCGATTCGACGATGGCGCTGCCGCGTTCCATGCGCTTCACCGAGCCGGTCACCAGCTCGTCGCCGCGCGCCAGGAAATCGTTCAGGATCTGCTCGCGCTCGGCGTCCCGGATGCGCTGCAGGATGACCTGTTTGGCGGTCTGCGCGCCGATGCGGCCAAACGGGACGTTCTCGATCGGCTGCTCGAGGTATTCGTCCATCGTCGCATCGGGCTTGCGGTCCTGCGCCTCTTCGAGCGAAAGCATCTGGGCGGTGTTCCACTCCGGCGTGTCGTCGGGCAATACGTGCCAGCGCCGGAACGCCTTGTAGTCGCCCGTGTTCTTGTCGATCTCGACCCGCACATCGACGTCTTCAGTGAAGCGTTTCTTGGTCGCCGAGGCGAGCGCCATCTCCAGCGCGCCGAACACGACATCGCGATTGACGTTCTTCTCGCGCGCCAGCGCGTCCACCAGCAGCAGAATCTCTCGGCTCATCGCACGGACTCCACAAGTATCCTAAAGTTCCGGAACGAGCCGCGCCCGTTCCATGCCGTCCAGCCGCAGCGCCACGGGGACGCCGTCCACCTCGACGGTCGCCGTGGCGCTCTCGACGCCGCGCAGTACGCCCACGAATCGCCTGCGCCCCTGGTCGTCTGCCGCACGCATCTTCACGTCCACTCGTTGGCCGGCGAACCGCGCAAAATCCGCCGGATGCCGCAGCGGCCGGTCCAGCCCCGGCGAGGACACCTCCAGGCGGTCATAGTCGATGCCTTCGACTTCGAACAACCGCATCAGGTGGCGGCTGACGAGCGCGCAATCATCCACCGTGATGCCGCCGGGCTTGTCCATGAAAATACGCAAGAAACGCCCCCGGTTCGACACTTGCGTGTCCACCAGTTCGAACCCCAGCCCCGCCAGGGTCGTTTCCAGAATTCCTTCGAGCGCATTCGCCACAAACAAAAAATGGGCCGAAGCCCATCTCCCTGAAACGACTTGAAGTTTAA
>DASTTC010000510.1:0-9207 GCA_035760345.1 Burkholderiales bacterium
TCCGCCTTGTTGAACTGGCGCTTCCTCTCGAAATCGAGCGCGAGGTTGTACAGGTTGTCCATCACCGCGGCGGACATCGGCACCTGGCGGAACTTGTCCCAGGCCAGGTCGAGCTGCCCTTGCGCCTGGTAGGCGATGCCGAGCATGCGGTTGGACTCCGCGGAGGACTCGTCGGACTTGACCTTGGCCGCCTCGGTGACGATGAAGCGCTTGGTCACCAGCGCTACGTGGCCCACGAGCAGCAGCGTGGCCGGCACCATCAGCTGCATCCAGGTGTTCTGCGTCGTCATGAGGACGAAATGCACACCGAACAGCAGCGCCAGCATGAACACCGTCACCAGCGCCGCGGGCGCCGCCTTCAGGCGCGGCAGCAGGATGATGAGGTACAGGGCGACCAGCAGGAATACGCCCTTTTCCGCCATATACGCCCAGGTCGGCGCGACGAAGAAATGCTCCTGCAGGATCGAAGACACCGAATGCGCGAGCGTCAGCACCGGCGCCATCGCGGGAGACACGGGCGTCACCGACGTGGTGCCGACGCCCGCCGCGGTTGCGCCGATCAGCACGATCTTGTCGGCGTACTTGGTCGCCGGGATCTTGCCGGTGATCACGTCGTAGAACGAATCCACCTGGAAGGCCGGACGACCATCGCGGTCCTTGTAGAAGTAGGTGTACATCTGCAGCGCGGGGTCCGTGCCGATGTTCAGTCGCCCCAGCGACACGCCCTCGAGCGCCCGGATGCGGATGTCGGCCGGCGCGAGATTCAGGCTGCGAGCCGCGATCATCAGCGACAGCGAGGGGAAATGCTGCTCGAAGTAGCGCAGCACCAGCGGCTCGGTGCGAATCCCGCCGTCGACATCCGGGTTGGCATTCAGGTGGCCAAGCGCCGCCGCCGCGCGGCCCAGACGCTCCAGCGGAAAGTACGCCTCCGAGGCGGGCAGCGCCCCCAGCTCGGCCTCGGGTGCGGGTATGGCATTGCGGGCGACGAACTCGGGCAGCGCGCGGTCCGGCTTGCCGCGCGGGATGTCGATGGTAAACAGCATCGGCAGCAGCACGCTGCCGGCCTGCGCATAGCTCTCGGCGAGGCGACGGTCGGTGTTGAGCGCGGACTCCGCCTGCTGCAACAAGGCCAGCATTTCTGCCTGCACCGGCGACGGCGGCGCCGCAGGATCGGCGCGCGCCGCGAGCGCAAGCAGCTTGGTGACGTACTGGTAGCCCGGGTCGATCTGCGGCTCGAACAGGAACAGGGTATTGGCGATGACCTTTGCCTTGGCACCCGCGAGCAAGTCGGTCATGTGCGCGTGCACTTCGCGCGACCACGGCCAGCGGCCGATGTTGGCGATCGAGGTGTCGTCGATGGCGATGACCGCGATCCGGTCGGTCGGCGCGCGCGACGAACTCTGTACGCCGATGTCGTAGGCCTTGCGCTCCAGGCTTTGCAGCAGGTCGCCGCCGCCCGCAAACAGCATGGCGACCACGACCGCGAGGCCGAGGAACCAATCGGTCTTCCAGAACGCCGCTCTCATGCTTGGGCCCTCCCCGATCCACTGTTGTCGATCGAGGCGGCCCAGCCCCCGACAACCTTTCTTGAAACAGCCGTCTGGACCGCATTTTTGCAGTCGAAACTAAGCTGCGTCAAATATTTACGGATCAGGTGCCGAGAATCTGGCCTGCCTGGATGCCGGCCTCGGCGGCCGCGACCTTCTTGCCGTCTCCGAGCTTCACCTTGCCGGCATGGATGCGCCCGCCCTGCGCCGCGACCACCAGCCGGCCTGCCTCCACGCCGAGAATTTCGCCGATCTTGCCGCGCACCGCGCCGAAGGTCCGCGCCCGCTCCTTGCGCGAATCGTAGAGCTGGAGCTTCTGGCCGCCCAGCGTAGTCCAGGCGCCGGGGGCCGGATCTGCGCCCCGGATCAGGTCGTGGATCGCCTCCACGTGGTTGTGCCAGTGAATGCGCGCCTCGGCCTCGCGGAACCAGCCCTCGTAGGACGCCTGCGACTCGTCCTGCACCGTTTGCTGGTGCTTGCCGGCGAGCACCCGGTCGGCGGCCTCCAGCATCGCCTGCACACCCATCGGGAACAGCCGGTCGAAATAAACGCTGCCGAGGGTGTCGTTGTCGCCGATCGGCGTCTTCTTCTGCAGGAGCACCGCACCCTCGTCCAGCCCGTCGGTCGGGCGAAAGATGCTCAGTCCGGTTTCCTTCTCGCCGCGCACGATCGGCCAGTTGATCGACGACGGACCGCGGTACTTCGGCAGCAGCGACGGGTGGTACTGGATCGTGCCGTGCTGCGGGATGCTGACGAACGCCTGCGGCGCGAACTGCAGCACGAAGGCCATGATGCCGATGTCGGCGCCGGCCGCCTGCATCGCCTGCGCCGCCTCGGGCGCCTTCAGCGACTTGAACTGGTGCAGCTTCAGACCCTTGTCCTGCGCCGCAGCGCGCAGCGCATCGGGGCGCGCACCCTCTTTTTCCGGCGCGCAGAACACGGCGGCGACCTGATCGCCGCGCGCGAGGCAGGCCTCGAGCACGGCCTTGCCGAAGTCCTGCTGCCCGACGATGGCGACTTTCATCAGGCCGCCTTCTTCGGCGGCGCCGAGAAAGCGCCGGCGCTCTTCAGGGAATTGATCCTCGCCTCGTCGTAGCTCAGCACTTGCTTCAGCACCTCGTCGGTGTGCTCGCCGAGGGTCGGCGAGCGCTTGATCACCGCGGGAGAGGCCGACAGCTTGATCGGCATGCCGACGTTGTACCACTTGCCGCGCTGCGGGTGGTCGAGCTCGACCCACATGTCGCGCCCGCGCACGTGCTCGTCGTTGGCGAGGTCCTCGGTGCTCATGATCGGGCCGCAGGGCACGTCGATGGGGTTGAGCAGCGCCATGAACTCGCGCTTGGTGTGGTCCTTCGCGAAATCCGTGATCCGCTGCCACATCGCGTTCTGGTTCTTCCTGCGGTCGGCGATTTTCGCGAAGCGCGCATCGCTCGCCAGCGCCTCGCCGCCGATCAGCTTCGCCAGGTCCTCCCATACCGCCTCCTGCACGACCACGTAGAGCCAGTCGTTCGGTCCGTGCGGCTTGCAGTGGATCGCGTTGCCGAGCTGCCCGCCGCCCGAGTCGTTGCCCGCGCGCGGCACCGCGCCCATGCCCTGGTGCGTGGGCACCGAGAACTCGGAGAGCGACTGGCGCGTCAGGCGCTGGTGGTCGCGGAACTTGACGCGGCACAGGTTCATGACGCCGTCCATCATCGCCACCTCGACGTACTGGCCCTGCCCGGTCTTGTCCGCCTGGCGCAGCGCCGCGAGCAGGCCGATCGCGAGGTGCAATCCCGTGCCCGAGTCCCCAATCTGCGCGCCGGTCACGAACGGCGGGCCGTCGGGCACGCCCGTGGCGCTCATCGCGCCGCCCATCGCCTGCGCGACGTTCTCGTAGGCCTTGAAGTCCGAGTACGGGCCGCTGGAGCCGAATCCCTTGATCGAGCCCATCACGATCTTCGGGTTGATCTGGTGGATCTTCTCCCAGGTGAAGCCGAAGCGATCGAGCACGCCGGGCCCGAAGTTCTCCATCAGGATGTCGCACTTGTGCAGCAGGTCGACGAACACCTGCTTGCCCTCGGCGCTCTTCATGTTGACGGTGATCGAGCGCTTGTTGCAGTTGAGCATCGTGAAATACAGCGAATCGGCGTTAGGCACGTCGCGCAGCTGGCCGCGCGTGGCGTCGCCCGCCGGGTTCTCGAACTTGATCACGTCCGCGCCCAACCAGGCGAGCAGCTGCGAGCAGGTCGGGCCCGCCTGCACGTGCGACATGTCGAGGATACGGACTCCCTTGAGTGCTTCCATGTTGCGATCTCCAGATTCCTATTTCTTCCTGGCGCTCGGGTTGAGGCTGGTGATGCGGCCGCTCTCGGTGCCGGCGGTCTCGTCGATCACGGCGTTGATCAGCGTGGGCCGGCGCGAGCGCAGCGCCTCCTGCATGCCCTTTCTCAGCTCGCCCGGCGTCGTCGCGTACACGCCGACGCCGCCGAAGGCCTCGATCAGCTTTTCGTAGCGCGCGTCCTTGACGAACACGGTGGGCGCCACGTCGCCGCCCCTCGGGTTGACGTCGGTGCCCTTGTACACGCCGTTGTTGTTCATGATCACGATGCACACCGGCAGGTGGTATCGGCAGATCGTCTCCACCTCCATGCCGGAGAAGCCGAAGGCGCTGTCGCCTTCGATGGCGATCACCGGCTGCTTCGTCACCACGGCGGCCGCGACGCAGTAGCCCATGCCGACGCCCATGATGCCCCAGGTGCCGACGTCGATGCGCTTCCTGGGCTGGTACATGTCGACGATGCTGCGCGTGAAGTCGAGCGCGTTGGCGCCCTCGTTGACGAACATCGCCTCCGGGTTCGCCTTGACGATGTCGCGCACGACGGCGAGCGCGCTGTGAAAATTCATCGGCGAGGGGTTCTTCGCCAGCGTCTCGGCCATCTTGGCGACGTTGCCGGACTTCTTCTCGTGGATCGCGTCCAGCCAGTCGGCGGGCGGCTTGGGCCAGCTGCCCAGGCCCGCGAGCATCGCCGACACGCAGGAGCCGATGTCGCCGATCACCGGCGCGTCGATGCGCACGTTGCTGTCGGCTTCTTGCGGCGAGATGTCGACCTGGATGAACTTCTGCCCGCCCCAGTCCTTGTGGCCTTTGCCGCCCCAGGTCCTGCCCTTGCCGTGCGACAGCAGCCAGTTGAGGCGCGCACCGATCAGCATCACCACGTCGGCGCCCGGCAGCACGTAGGAGCGGGCGGCGGAGGCGCACTGCTGGTGCGTATCGGGCAGCAGGCCTTTCGCCATGGACATGGGCAGGTACGGAATGCCCGTCTTGTCCACGAGGGCGCGGATATCGGCGTCGGCTTGCGCGTAGGCGGCGCCCTTGCCGAGGATGATGAGCGGCTTTTTCGCGCCCTTTAGCAGCTCGAGCGCGCGCTTCACGGCCTCCGGCGCGGGAATCTGCCGCGGCGCCGGATCGACGACCTTGATCAGCGAACGGCGGCCCGCCTCGGCGTCGATGCTCTGGGCGAACAGCCTCGCCGGCAGGTCGAGGTACACGCCGCCCGGGCGCCCGGAGACGGCGGCGCGGATGGCGCGCGCGATGCCCACGCCGATGTCCTCGGCGTGCAGCACACGGTAGGCGGCCTTGGCGAGCGGCTTGGCGATCGCCAGCTGGTCCATTTCCTCGTAGTCGCCCTGCTGCAGGTCGACGACCTCGCGCTCGCTCGAGCCGCTGATGAGGATCATCGGGAAACAGTTGGTGGTGGCATGCGCGAGCGCGTTGAGGCCGTTCAGGAACCCCGGCGCGGACACCGTGAGGCAGATGCCGGGCTGTTGCGTGAGGAATCCGGCGATCGAGGCCGCGTAGCCGGCATTCTGCTCATGGCGAAACGCCAGCACGCGCAGGCCGTCGGCCTGCGCCCGCCGGGTGAGGTCGGTGATGGGAATCCCCGGCAGAGCGTAGATCGTGTCGATGCCGTTCAGCTTGAGGGCTTCGATGACCAGCTGGAAGCCGTCGGTCACTTGCGTTTGTGCATCGTTGGCGATTTGCGGTTCGACGGTGCCCATGATGGCCTCCTCAGGGGGAGCGGTATGGTAAGAAGCGCCCCTCGCGCGGGGCCTTGACTCAGGTCAAGGGTCTAAAATCCCGGCTCCGATGACCGCGTTCCAGAGCCATCCCCAGCGCAACAGCGTCCGCCTGCAGCTGCGCCAGAACCAGTTGCTGCAGGGCATGAGCCCCGCGCAATGGGGCGAGCTGGAGCCCCTGCTGATGGTCGCGGACTACCGCAAGGCCGAGCCGCTGGTACGCCAGGGCGACGAGGAGATGGAGCAGGTCTTCATCCTCGAGGGGATGCTCAAGCGCGTGGTGTCCAACCCCGAGGGACGCGAGATGATCCTGCGTTTCGCGGCCGAGACCGAAATGGACACCTCCTACGCCGCCTGGCGCATGCGCACCCCGGTGCCCTACTCCATCGTGGCCGTCACCAAGGTGCGCACCGCCGAATTGCCGATGCCGCAGTGGGTGGTGTTCCTCGAGCGCCACGCGGACCTCAAGCTGCGCTTCGAGTACGAGGTGATGAAGCTGATGAGCGAGGTGATGGCGCACACCATCACCCTGCACCTGCTGGACGCTCCCGGGCGCCTCGCGCGCTTCCAGAGAAAGCACCCGGAGCTCTCCGGGCGCATCCCGAAAAAGGAGCTTGCCGCCTACCTCAATCTCACCCCGGAAACGCTGTCGCGCCTGAAGCAGCGCCTGGGCAAGAAACCCTAGGCGCGCGATGGCGCAGGCGGATCCCGACGCGCGGCAGCTCGAGGCCGGCTGGTCGGCCCTCGAACGCAACGATCTGCCCGGCGCCGAACGTATTGCGAGGCGGCTGCTCGAAAAGGATCCGCTCGAAACTCAGGCCCTGCACCTGCTGGGCGCGAGCCTGCTCTACCAGGAGCGTTTCCAGGAAGCCCTGGCGCCGCTGGACGAGGCCCATCGGGCCGCACCCCGCAAGGGCTCCGGACACCGCCTGGGGTACTGCCACCTCGCGCTGGGCGACTTCGAGGCGGCCGTGCGGGAACTGGAGCGCGAGGTCCGGCTGTACCCGCAACTGAGCAATGCGCGCAATGCGCTCGGGGTTGCCCTGATCCGCCTTTCGCGTCGCGAGCAGGCGCTGGCGACGTTTCTCGAGGCAGCGCAACTCGATCCCGCGTCGCCCGAGGCGAACAGCAATGCCGGGAGCCTTCTGGCCGACCTGGGCCGCGTCAACGAGGCCCTCCCGTACCTGCAGGCCGCAGTCCGCGCAAGCCCGGGCCTGGCCGATGCGCATTTCAACCTGGGGCTGGCCTACCAGCGGCTCAAGCAGCACGCGCAAGCCGCCGACAGTCTCCAGCTGGCGCTCGATATCGCGCCGCGCATGCCCTACGCGCTCGGTCATCTCGTTTGGAACCGGATCGCGCAATGCCGCTGGGAGGGCACTGCCGAGCGCATCGCCAGCCTGCGCGAGCAGGTGCGCCGCGACGGCGTGCCTGCAATGCCGTTCGAGTTCGTCGCGGTCTGCGACGACCCCGCGGAACAGCGGCGCTGCGCCGAATTGCACGTGGCCAGGTCCCTGGGCGCTCGCCCCGCGCCCCTGTGGCGTGGCGAGCGCTACCGGCACGACCGGATCCGGCTCGCCTACCTGTCGGCGGACTTTTGCGAACATGCCACGGCCTATCTGATGGCGGGACTGTTCGAGCGCCACGACCGCTCGCGCTTCGAGACCATCGCCCTGTCCTACGGGCCCGACGATGCCAGCCCGATGCGCAAGCGCCTGGCGCGAGCCTTCGAGCGGTTCGTCGACGTGCGCACGCTCTCCGACGCAGCCGCGGCCCGCGTGCTGCGCGACCTGGAGATCGACGTTGCCGTCGACCTCAAGGGCCATACGGCCGACGCGCGCCCGGGCATCCTTGCGCATCGGCCGGCGCCCGTTCAGGTGAGCTACCTCGGATTCCCGGGCACCACAGGCACGGACTTCATCGACTACGTTCTCGCCGACCGTCACGTGCTGCCCGAATCCGAGCGGGCCGCGTGGTCGGAGAAGGTCGCCTACCTCCCCGAGTGCTACCAGGCCAACGATGCCGGCCGCGTCATCGCGGACCGGACGCCCTCGCGCGCCGAGGCAGGCCTGCCCTCCCAGGGCTTCGTCTTTTGCAGCTTCAACAACAACTACAAGATCACGCCGCAGGTGTTCGACGCATGGATGCGGCTATTGCGCCAGGTGCCCGCCAGCGTGCTGTGGGTGCTCGAAGACAACACCGTGGCCCGCCGCAACTTGCAGCGCGAGGCCGAAGCGCGCGGCGTCGAGCCGCAGCGGCTCGTGTTCGCGCCGCGCGTGCCGCATGCGGAGCACCTTGCGCGCCACCGGCTGGCGGATCTGTTCCTCGACACCCTACCGTACAACGCCCATACGAGCGCGAGCGACGCGCTCTGGGCGGGACTGCCATTGCTCACCTGCACCGGCAACACTTTTGCGGGACGCGTGGCGGCAAGCCTGCTCCACGCCATCGGGCTGCCCGAGCTCGTGACGCATTCGCTCGCCGAGTACGAGGCGCTCGCGCTGCAGCTAGCCGCGAATCCCGGGCGGCTGTCGGCGCTGCGCGCACGCCTTGCGGCCAACCAGATGACGGCGCCCCTGTTCGATACGGATCGGTTCCGCCGCCACCTTGAGGCGGCCTACCTGCGGATGCTGGAGTCGCACTGGGCGCCCTAGCCGCCGCGCAGCTTGCGGATGCCGAGCGAGATCAGCGGCCAGAAAAGCAGGAAAAAGGCCAGCACCGTGATCGAGGCCACCAGCGGCGTCTCCAGGAAGATTCCCATGTTGCCCTGGGAGAACAGCATCGCCTGGCGGAACGAGGCTTCCGCGTTGTCCCCCAGTACGATGGCCAGCACCATCGGCGCGAGCGGGTACTGGAGCTTGCGGAAGAAATAGCCGAACACGCCGAACACCACCACCATCCACACGTCGAACTGCGCGTTGTGCACGGTGTAGGCGCCGATCGAGCAGATGACGATGATGATGGGCGCGATCACCGAGAACGGGATCCTGAGGATGGCGGCGAACAGCGGCACGCAGGTGAGCACCACGATCAGCCCGGCGATGTTGCCGAGATACATCGAGGCGATGAGGCCCCAGACGAAATCCTTCTGCTCGACGAACAGCAGCGGGCCCGGCTGCAGGCCCCAGATGAGCAGGCCGCCGAGCAGCACCGCCGCGGTCGGCGAGCCCGGCACGCCGAGCGTGAGCATCGGCAGCAGCGCCGAGGTGCCGGCGGCGTGCGCCGCGGTCTCCGGCGCCACCACGCCCTCGACCTGGCCGGTACCGAACTTGTCGCCGTCCTTCGAGAAGCGCCGCGCCACGCCGTAGCTCATGAACGAGGCCGGGGTCGCGCCGCCCGGCACGATGCCCATGAAGCAACCCACGGCAGCGGAGCGCAGCGAGGTGAGCCAGTAGCGCGGCAGCTCCTTCCAGGTGTCGAGCACCACGCGCATGTTGAGCTTGGCGCGCGTGCCCCTGAATTCCAGCCCTTCCTCCAGCGTGAGGAAGATCTCGCCGATGCCGAACAGGCCGATCACCGCCACCAGGAAGTCGAAGCCGGTGAGCAGCTTGGTGAAGCCGTAGGTGAGCCGCAGCGTCCCGGTCACCGGGTCGGTGCCGACGGCGGC
>DASTTC010000511.1:0-3824 GCA_035760345.1 Burkholderiales bacterium
CGGTGCTGGTGATACCCCGCAGGTCGTTGTACAGATGGCGGTGGGCCAGCCCCACATAAGGCACCCAGACCATGCCGCCCGCGCGGTAATCGCGGCCGGCGATGGCGCGCAGCTCGAACAGGTAGTCCGGCACGCCGCTCATGGTCCCCGAGCCCGTGTAGTCGAGCTCGCCGTACGAATAGCGCGCTTCGATGCGCGAGTGGAGGTAATCCGGCCCGAGAAACGTATAGGCGCCGGTAACGCCGTAGCGCTCGCCCTCGAGGTGCGCGAAGTTCGGCTCCTCGTACACGTAGGTCGAGCCCTGCAAGCCGGCTTCCCAGCCGCCCTTCGTGGCGAGCGGATCGCGCTGGGCCGCCGCGATGCACGTCCACGCGGCTGCCACCAGTCCAAGCACCGTCGCCGCGTTGCGCATGCCGCTAATATAGCAACAGGAGCAAGGACCCATGGCTTTGCATTCCCGCCTGCGCTTCGCGCCCGCCGTGGTCGAGCTCGACAAGCGCCCCGACGGCGCGATAGTGCTGCGCTCGCCGCAGAAGCTGCGCGCGCACGAGCGCTGCGTCGGCGAGTGGCTGGTGAAATGGGCGCAGCAGTCCCCGCAGCGCGTGTTTCTCGCCGAGCGCGCGCGCGAAGGCTGGCGCAAGCTCACCTATGCGCAGGCGCTGGAAGGTGCGCGGCGCGTCGGCCAGGCGCTGCTCGAGCGCGGCCTGGGACCCGAGAAGCCGCTCGCCATCCTGTCGGACAACAGCATCGACCACGGCCTGCTCGCGCTGGGCGCCCTGCACGCGGGCGTGCCGGTGGCGCCGATCTCGCCGGCGTACTCGCTCATGTCGAAAGACTTCGCCAAGCTGAAAAGCATCTTCGGGTTGCTGCGCCCCGGGCTGGTATGGGCGGACGACCCGAAGAAGTTCGCCGCGGCGCTCGCCGCGGTGGGCGCCGAGGCGACGCCGCTGGCGCAACTGCTCGACAAGTCGCCCGGTGCGCGCATCGACGAAGCCTTCGGCAAGGTCGGGCCGGACACCACCGCGAAGATTCTGTTCACCTCGGGCTCGACCGGGCTGCCGAAGGGCGTGATCAACACGCAGCGCATGCTGGTCTCCAACCAGCAGATGCTCGCCCAGGTGTGGCCGTTCCTCGAGGACCGGGTACAGACCCTCGTCGACTGGCTGCCGTGGAACCACACCTTCGGCGGCAATTTCTGCTTCAACATGATGCTGCGGAACGGCGGCACGCTGACCATCGACGGCGGCAAGCCCGCTCCGGGCCTCATCGAGACCACCGCGAGGAATCTCAAGGAAGTCTCGCCGACGCTCTACTTCAATGTGCCGCGCGGCTTCGACCTGCTGCTGCCTTTCCTGGAGCAGGACGCCGAGCTGCGGCGCAGCTTCTTTCGCGACCTCGACATGCTGTTCTATGCCGCCGCCGCGCTGCCGCAGAACCTGTGGGAGCGGCTCGAGGCGATGGCCGTCGCCGAGAAGAACGGCGAGCTGGCGATGATCTCGTCCTGGGGCTCCACCGAGACGGCGCCCTCGGCGGCCGCGGTGCACTACGCAATCGAGCGCGCCGGCGTCATCGGCCTCCCCAATCCGGGCTGCGAGCTCAAGCTCGTGCCCGCCGCCGGCAAACTCGAGGTGCGCGTGCGCGGGCCGCACGTCACGCCGGGCTACTTCCGGCGTGACGACCTGACGCGCGCCGCCTTCGACGAGGAGGGCTACTACCGCATCGGCGATGCGATGAAGTTCGCGGACCCCGCGCGGCCCGAGAAGGGCCTGGTGTTCGACGGCCGCGTCGCCGAGGACTTCAAGCTCACCAGCGGCACCTGGGTGCACGTGGGCGCGGTGCGCGTGAAGCTGATCGCCGCGGGCAACCCGCTGATCCAGGACGCGGTGATCACCGGGCACGACCGGGACGAAGTGGGCGCGCTGGTGTTTCCAAGTGCGGCGACGAAGGACCTCGCGCCCGAAGCCTTGCGCGCGAAGATCGCGGCCGCGCTCAAGGCGCTCGCCGCCGAGGGCGGCAGCTCCATGCATCCGACGCGCGCGCTGGTCACCGCCGAGCCGCCGTCCATCGACGCCAACGAGATCACCGACAAGGGCTACCTCAACCAGCGCGCGGTGCTCGAGCGGCGCGCCGAGCAGGTGGTGCGCCTGCACGCGACGCCGCCGGACGCCGACGTGATCACCGCGGCAGGCTGATACATCCCGGTAACAAGGACGCAACCAGACAGGCGCTGAAACGGCGCTCCCCGAGCGCTAGCATGCCGCTTCACTTCAAGGAGACACGGACATGCACCAGGACGCCCGCGGCCACGCCGTCACACTCAGCAACCCCAAGGCGCTCGACGCCTACGAGCGCGCGCTCTACGCGTTTCGCAGCTACCGCGGCGACCCGATCGCGCCGCTCGACGAGGCGCTCGCGCTGGATGAGGGCTTTGCCGCCGCCTACGCGACCAAGGCGCTGATCCTCGCCGCCTTCTTCGAGCGCCACCTGATGCGCGACGCGCTGGCGACGCTCGACCGGGGCCGCGACGTCCTCGCTTTCGCCTCCCCGCGCGAGCAGGCGCTCGCCGCGGCGGCGCGACGCATCGCCGAGGGTCAGTGGCACGCGGGCCTGCGCACCCTGGAGCAGATCCTGGTGGAACATCCGCGTGACCTCGTCGCGCTGCAGGCCGCGCACCTGATGGACTTCTACCGTGGCGACGCGCTCAACCTCAGGAACCGCATCTCGCGCGTGCTGCCCGCCTGGAGCGCTGCG
The DNA here is from genome assembly GCA_035760345.1 of Burkholderiales bacterium. Classification (GTDB taxonomy): domain Bacteria; phylum Pseudomonadota; class Gammaproteobacteria; order Burkholderiales; family SG8-39; genus JAABQT01. The sequence continues at coordinate 2,752 of DASTTC010000511.1, forward strand.
GTGCCAGGCTACGCCTTTGTGCTCGGCATGCACGCCTTCGGCTACGAGGAATGCAACCAGTACCCCGAAGCCGAGCGCACGGGGCGCCGCGCCGTCGAGCTGGGCGGCGACGACAGCTGGGCGGTGCACGCCGTCGGGCACGTGATGGAAATGCAGGGCCGCATCGACGAGGGCCTCGCCTGGTACGGCGAGACGCGCCCGGTGTGGGACGGTACGGACAACGGCTTCGCCTTCCACAATGCCTGGCACACGGCGCTGTTTCACATGGATCGCGCCGAGCACGCCAGGGCGCTCGAGATCTTCGATGCGCGCCTCGCGGGCGGCGGCCCGATCGCGCTGACGCGCATCGACGCCACGGCGCTGCTGTGGCGCCTCAAGCTCGAGGGCGTGGAGGTGGCCGCGCGCTTCGCGGCGGTGGCCGACGGCTGGGCCACGGTGCTCGAAGACGAGCGCGGCTTCTACGCCTTCAACGACTACCACATGGCGCTCGCCTTCGCCGCCGCGGGCCGGCGCAACGCGCTGGCGCGCCTGCGCGAGGCGCTGCCGGGCGCCGCGGGCGACAACGCGCGCATGTCGCGCGTGGTCGCGCATCCCGTGGTCGAGGCGGCGATCGCGTACTGCGACGGCCGCTACGACGCCGCCGTGGGGCACCTCCTCGCGGCGCGCGATGTCGCCTCGGCCTCCGGCGGCAGCCATGCGCAGCGCGATCTCCTGACGCTCACGCTGATCGATGCGGCGACGCGCGCCGGCATGGGCACGCTCGCGCGCCACTACGCGAACGAGCGTCTGGTGCACAAGCCCGAGGGCGCCTGGGGCAAGCGCCTCGTGCAGCGCATCGAGGCGCGCGACGCGCGGCTCGCGGCCTAGCCGGAGGCCATCAGGCGCGGCAGGAGCAGCGTCAGCTCGGGGAACGCGATCAGCAGGCCCACCACCCCGAGCGCGATGGCGATGAACGGCGCCACCGAGCGCATGATGGCGCCCATCGGGATCTGCGGCGCCGCGCCGCGCGCGACGAACAGCAGCAGGCCAAAGGGCGGCGTCGCCAGGCTGATCTCGAGCACCATCAGCATCAG
>DASTTC010000512.1:0-2273 GCA_035760345.1 Burkholderiales bacterium
GGGCGCGATGCCGAAGCCGCAGTTGCCCATGATCGCGGTGGTCACGCCCAGGGCGGGCGACGGCGAGAGCTTCGGATCCCAGGTGACCTGCGCGTCGTAGTGCGTGTGCACGTCGATGATGCCGGGCATCAGCGCGAGGCCGCCGGCGTCGAGCGTCTGTTTCGCCGGGTCGGCGGGGACGATGCGGCCGTCCTTGATCGCCACGTCTTCGACGCGACCGGGGGTCCCGGTGCCGTCGTAGACGGTGGCGCCGCGGATGAGGAGATCGTTCATCCCCCCAGTCTAGCGGTTCGTCGGCGCCGGCTGCGGTCCGTCGCAAAGGCATGGAAGCGGTGTTTCGCGGCGCGGAAACTGCCTTCCATCGCAACCGGGGAGGTCCCCATGAACTACGGATTCGATGCAGTAATCGTTACCCACGCCGTGGCCGCGCTCCTGGCGCTCGCTGCAGGCGGTGCGCTGTTCCTGATGCGCAAGGGCAACCGGCTGCATCGCTACGCCGGCCGCGCCTGGGTCGCCCTGATGCTGGTCACCGCGATCTCGAGCTTCTGGATCCAGACCAAGGGCCATTTCTCGCCGATCCACCTTCTTTCCGTAGGTACGCTTGCGGCGCTCGCCGCGATCGTCTACTACGCGGTCACGGGCGAACTGCGTCGTCACCGCTTCTCCGTGATCGCCACCTACGTCGGCGCGCTCGTCGTGGCGGGCACCTTCACCCTGCTTCCCAACCGCCTGTTCGGCCGGATGCTCTGGTCGAGCCTCGGATTCATCTAGGAGACCTGCCGTGACCGAAGACCTGAAACGCATCGCCCGCCGCCGCGCCGGCGCCAAGCTCGGCCTCTATGTCCATGCCGGCGTATATGTGGCGGTCAACGCCTTCCTCGCCCTGGTACAGATGCAGACCACGCCGCAGATTCACTGGAACCTGTGGCCGCTCGCCGGCTGGGGCCTCGGCCTCGCGATTCACGCCACCGTGGTGCTGCTCGCCGCCTCCGGGCTGCGCGAGCGGATGGAAGCCGACGAGCTGAGGAGGCTGCAATGATCACGCCCCTCGTCATGCTGGCGCTCATGATCTCCCCCTGGCTCGCGCTGCGCAGCCGCGCCGCGGGCGCCTACGGGGTGGGGTTCCTCTTCATCCTCACGGGGGTCGGCCACTTCATCCAGACCGACGCCATGGCGCAGATGCTGCCCGGCTTCGTACCCTTCCGCGTGCCGCTCGTTTACCTGACGGGAGTTCTCGAATTCGCCATCGCCGCGGGTTTCTTCGTGCCGGCGACGCGCCGGCTCGCCGGCTGGGCGGCGGCCGCCGTGCTGGTGCTCTTCTTCCCGGCCAACATCTATGCCGCCTTCGCCCACGTGCCGATGGGCGGCCACGCCTGGGGCCCGGTGTACCTGCTGATCCGGGCGCCGCTGCAGGCGGCGATCGTGGCCTGGGTATGGTGGTTCGCGCTCCGCAATGCCGGCGCAGGCGCTAAGCTTCGCGCCTGATGCAAGGCTTTCCGTTCGCGCTGCTCGCCGTCGCCGCGTTCAATACCGCGATCGCGGGGCTGCTCACACTGCTGCGCTACGGGGCCGGCTTCCAGGAGAACTTCGTGTTCTCGCAGTGCATCGGCCTCTCGGTGCTGTTGTTGATTCATTTCGGCTGGCGCGGTTTCTGGCCAGTGCAGAAGCCCCCGCGCCTGCCGTTCATCGGTCTCATCGCGCTGGCGATCATCGGCGGCTGGCTCGGCGGCAGCGCGCTCGCCTCCGTCCTGCTCGGCCTGCCCTGGACCGCGGGGCGCAGCGCCGTGGCCGCGCTCGGCGTCACCATCGCCGCTGGTGTCGTCGGCACCTGGTTCTTCTGGAGCCGCCACCGGGCGGCGGAACTGGAGCGGACCCGCATCGAGGCGCAGTTGAAGCTGCTGCAGGCGCAGATCGAGCCGCATTTCCTGTTCAATACGCTCGCCAACCTCGACGCGCTGATCGCCACCGACCCGCCGCGGGCGCGCGTCATGCTGGCGCACCTGAACGACTACCTGCGCGCCACCCTCGCCGCGGCACGCAAGGAGCGCAATTCCCTGGACGAGGAGTTCGCGCTGCTGCGCAACTACCTCGAGGTGCTGTCCATCCGCATGGGGCCACGGCTGCGCTACGAGCTGGTGCTGCCTGGCTCGCTCGCGTCGCTCCAGGTACCGCCGATGCTGCTGCAGCCGCTGGTCGAGAACGCCGTCAAGCACGGCCTCGAGCCCAAGGTCGAGGGCGGATCGGTCAAGGTCAGCGCGCGCGAAACGCCGGGG
>DASTTC010000513.1:0-3910 GCA_035760345.1 Burkholderiales bacterium
GGCGCAGGCGCTCTACGACATGGGCTGCTACGAGATCTCGCTCGGCGACACGATCGGCACGGGCACCCCCGGCAAGACGAAGGCGATGATCGAGGCGGTCGCGCGCCGCGTGCCGGTTGGGAAGCTCGCCGGCCACTACCACGACACCTTCGGCCAGGCGCTCGCCAACATTTACGCCTCGCTCGAGCTCGGCGTGGCCACCTTCGACACCTCGGTAGCGGGCCTGGGCGGCTGTCCTTATGCCAAGGGTGCTTCGGGCAATGTCGCCACGGAGGACGTGGTGTACATGCTGCAAGGACTTGGCATCGAGACCGGCATCGACCTCGGCAAGGTGGTGGATACCGGGCAGTGGATCTGCGGCGTGATCGGCAAGCAGCCCGCGTCCAAGGCCGGCAACGCGATCGCCGCGAAGAGGGCGGCTTGAGCATCGCGTCGCCCTGCAACAAGGTCTGCGTGATGGATGCCGAGCAGCGCTACTGCCTGGGATGCAGGCGCACGTTGGAGGAGATCGCCCGTTGGAGCACCCTGTCCGACGAGGAGCGCCGCGCCGTGCTGTTGGCGCTCGCGACGCGCGGCGCACGGACAGAAGCCTAGCGCCCCGCCTCGCGCAGGATCCGGATCCTCTCCGCAGTCCCAGGGTGCGACGAAAAGTAATCGGCGAACCTGCTGGGCCGGTCCGATCCTTTCCCGGCCCGTTCGCCCTCCAGTTTGCCGAAAAGCTCGATCAGCGGCTCGACCGGACGGCCGACGGACTTGAGCAGCGCCGCGGCCTCCCGGTCCGCCTCGCGCTCGAAGTCGCGCGAATAGCGCGTGGCGAGCAGCAGCGGCGCGGCGGTCGCCAGCACCGAACTGACATCGCCGATCCACCACGCGATCAGGATGCTCAGCACGGACCCGCGCACGAACTGGCGCATGGGGTGCCGGTGCTTGAGATGGCCGTACTCGTGGCCCAACACACCGAGCATCGCGGCCGCGGGATCGCGGGTGCTCTGCGCGAGCGCCACCATCTCGTCGGTCATCACGAGGGTGTCACCCGGCAGCGCAAACGCATTGGGGCCCGCGGCAAAACGCCGGTACTCGATCTTCGGCATCGGCGCGCCGACCGCGCCCAATGCCGCGGCCAGGTCCTGCTCGATCTGACTGCGCTGAGCCGCGCTCAGTCCGGTGGGGCGAAACAGGGGAGCGGCGACGCCTCGCATCGCCTCCTTGCCGAGCGCTTCGGTCCACGCGGGGGGAATGGCATCGGTGATCCGGTCCGCCGTCCAGGGCAGGCCCCAGAGATAGAACGACACGCCAACGCACACGACCGCGACCATCGAACCGAGGACCGCACGCCAGCTGCCTTGCAGCCGCACCACCAGGGAATCGCGATGCCCGCCGCGCGCGATCAACTCATCGATGCCCGCGAACTCGGCGGCCTCGATCAGCGCGCCTCGCGGCAGGTGCATCAGGCGCGGCGCGTTCGCCACCCGCTCCTCGAGCGTCACCTCGGCGAGCGGCACGGCGAGATCGATGCCGTGCCCCTTCACGCGCAGGGTGGCTCCGGAAAGCTCCAGCGTCACCTCATGGCGCTTCGAGCTGCGCCCGTCGTAGTAGCCTGCGCGCGCCGGACCCGCCGTCACAGCGCCAGATCGAAGTCGAACAGGTCTACCGCTTCCTCGCCGAACGCCGCCACGGCCGCTTCGGAGCCGGCCACGAACGAATCCAGGTCGCCGGCGGGCAGCAGGCGCACCGCCTCGATCCGGTAGCGCAGCGTGCGGATGACGGCGAACGGGCGATAAAAGCCCAGGGTCAGCACGATCAGGATCAGGTTGACGAGCGTAATGCGGAACAGCGCCCAGACGCGGGCGTGGCTCTCGAATCGGTGCTCGCCGAGGCTGAGGTTGTTCCAGATCAGATTCTGGAACCTGACCTGGAAATACGGCCCGACGAACAGCAGCAAGCCGTAGAACAGCACGATGCCGGTCACCAGGACGAGGATGATCGTCGCCATGTCGCCCTCCCCGCCCGTCTCCCGGATGACGACGAACGGCACCGCCAGCAGCAGCAGTGCGCCGGCGAACGCCGCCAGCAGCAGCAGGTAGACCCGGTAGAAATCCCAGGCTCGCGCCGCGAACCGGAAGCGGGTCTCGCCGAAAAGCGTGTGCGCGGCGGAGAACTGCTGCAGCATGAAATGAAAATGCGGCCAGATGAGCAGCAGCATCACCGTCGCGATGATCCCCACCGCGATCTGCGCGCCCGAGACGCCGGCCCCCTCGGGATCGCTACCCGGGTAGAACACTATGGCGGATACCAGGAACACGCCGAGCAATAGCGCGAACGGCAGGTAGAGCTCGCGCGTCCTGCCATCGAAGCGGAAGCGCACGTTGCGGTAGCTGCTGTTGCGGCGCCTGAACCGGATCGAGCGCACGACGATCCACGGCCAGACCGCCGCGAGCGCGAGGCCGATGGCCAGACCCCAGATCTGGTCGAACGGCGCGAAGTTCCAGGCGATGAGCAGCGCCAGCGCGAGAATGCGGCCCTTGAGGATGGCCATCGGCTCGCCGTGGTAGTTGAACGATGCCTCGGCGAGACGCGTGTTCTGATGAAAGTACTTCAGGCGCCGCACCTTCGCCCATGCGGAGTAGATGCCCAGCGTCAGGATCGTCAGCACGAGGTTCACGATCCAGATGCGGAAGTACTCCGAACCCGACCCCGTGAACGCGAGCGGCAGTGCGGCCTGGCGCGGCTGATCCATGTTCGCCCCCCTTTCCGGCGCGAGTAGCATAGCAACCCATGCGCGCCCTCACCTTCTATTTCGATTTCGTTTCGCCGTACTCCTACATCGCCTTCAAGCGCCTGCACGAGCTGCCGAACGACGTGGCGGTGGAACTCAGGCCGGTCCTGTTTGCCGGGCTGCTCAAGCACTTCGGGCAGAAAGGACCGGCGGAGCTGGCGTCCAAGCGCCGCTGGACCTACCGCTGGTGCACCTGGTGGGCGAAGGAGCTGGGCATCGCGTTTCGCTTCCCTGCCTCGCATCCGTTCAATCCGCTGCACCACCTGCGCCTGGCGATCGCCGCCGGGCCCACGCCGGAGAACGTGGGACGTATCTTCGACGCGATCTGGACCACCGGCGCGGACGCGTCGGACGTAGCCGCCTTCAAGGCCCTGGCGACCGGGCTGGGCGTGGACCAGGCGCGGCTCGGCGCGCCCGAGGTGAAGGACAGGCTGCGCAGCAACACCGAAGACGCTGCGGCGCGAGGCGTGTTCGGCGTGCCGAACTATGAAGTCGGCGGCGAACTGTTCTGGGGCGCCGACGCGCTCGGCTTCGTCAACGCATACCTCGCCGATCCCTCGGTACTGCGGAACGACGAGATGCGCCGCGTCGACGCCCTGCCGGTCGGCGCGGCGCGCAAAACATAGGCAAGACCCGATTTATTCCATTGCCGCAGGACCGCGGCATCAATTTGTAACGAGCAGGCTGACCCTGATTCACCGTGCCGCGGATTGGCGATAAGCTGCGCGCCGTAACCACCGACAGAGGAGTCGACACATGCATAGGACGATGAGAGGGATGCCGGCGATGGCCGCAAGCCTGCTGGTCATGAGCGGCTGCGCCATGCTGCAGCCGGCGGACAAGGGCGTGTCGTTCTTTGTCACCAGCGCCGGCCCGGGTAACGGCGGCGACCTTGGCGGCCTCGAAGGCGCGGACCGGCATTGCCAGTCGCTTGCCTCAGCGGCCGGCGCGGGACACCGCACCTGGCGCGCCTATCTGAGCACCCAGGGCTCAGCCTTGAACGACCCGAAGGTCGTGCATGCGCGCGAGCGCATCGGCGCAGGCCCCTGGTACAACGCCAAGGGCGCCCGCATCGCAAGGAACGTCAAGGATCTGCACTCGACCAGAAACAACCTGACCAAGGAGACGGCGCTG
>DASTTC010000514.1:0-5360 GCA_035760345.1 Burkholderiales bacterium
CGCCCCTGCTGCAGGGATGCGTCGAAATGGCCGTGGTGGGCGCCGGCGTGGCGCTGGCGACGATCGAGGACCGGCGCACCACCGGCACGCAGCTCGAAGACCGCGGCATCGATCTGCGCGCCGCGAACCGCATCGACGACCGGTACGGCGAGCGCGTGCATGTGAACGTGACGTCGTTCAACCGCTATGTGCTGCTGACCGGGGAAGTCCCTGACGAGGCCACGCGTGCGGACATCGAGGCGATCGCGCGCAGCGTGCCCAATGTGTCCGGCGTGAGCAACGACCTGCAGATCGCCGGCCGCTCCTCGACCACGTCGCGCTCCAACGACACCTTGATCACGGCCAACGTGAAGACGCGCCTGGTCGACGCCAACAAGGCCAATCCGTTCCACGTCAAGGTGGTGACGGAAGCCGCCGTCGTGTACCTGCTGGGCATCGTCACGGAGCAAGAGGCGGCGGACACCGTGGAGATTGCGCGCACCACCTCCGGCGTGCGCAAGGTGGTGAAGATGTTCGAGTACTGCAAGCCGGACGAAAACGTGTGCCGGCGGCGAAAGTAGGCTCCCGCCGGCTCGCGTTCGAGCGCAAGATGCTCGCCCCGGCGCAGGCGGCGCGCTGGGCGGCACGCCGCGACGGGCGCTAGCGCCGCTATGATGCCGGCGTGAAACTGCACCAGCTCAAGGTCGACTACGACGCCGAGCAGGATCGGCTGCTGATGCTGATCGCCACCAGCGACGCCCTGGAACTGCGCATGTGGCTCACGCGCCGCTTCGTCAAGCTGCTGTGGCCGCTGCTCGTGAAGCTCGCCGAGGAGGCGAGCCCGCGCATCCGCACCCAGGCCAATCCCGAGGCGCGCAAGGCGCTGCTGGGCATCGAGCATCAGCAGGCCGTGCAGAAGGCCGACTTCAGCAAAGCCTACGAGGGGACGCCGCGTACCACGCCGCTGGGCGAGGAGCCGCTGCTCCTCGGGCGCATCCAGACCGGGCGCGATCGCAAGGGCCAGCCGGTGGTGGCCCTGCATCCCGCCGAAGGCCAGGGCGTCACGCTGACCTTCGACTCGGTCCTGCTGCATTCGGTGTGCCGGCTCCTGCAGGCCGCCGTGAAGAAAAGCGGCTGGGACATGGAGCTGAAACTTCCCGGCGCGGAAGGCTCGCAGCCGGCCGAAGACCGCGCCCGGCGCACGCTCAACTGACCCCTAACCGGCGTCGCTGCCGCGCGCGGCCTCGAGCCGCGCCGAGGCGTGCAGCCAGTCTTCTTCCGCATGGGCGAGCGCTTCGGCGAGCCGTGCCTCGGCCCGGCCGAGTTCGGCCACCCGTGCCGGGTCGGCATTTTCGTAGAGCGCGGGGTCGGCGAGCGCCGCGCGGATCTCGCCGCTTTCCTGCCCCAGCTGCTTCAGGCGCGACTCGATGGCGGTGAGCTGCTGCTCCAGGGGCCGCAGTCGCTCCTTCAGCCCGGCGCGCTCGGCGGCCGCCGCGCGGCGCTCGTCCTTGCGCGACGCCTTGGTCCGGGTGTCCCGGTTGCCCGAATCCTTCAGCCGGACCTGCCGGTAGTCCTCCAGGTCGCCATCGAACTCGGTGACGCGGCCCTCCGCCACCACCAGGATGCGGTCCGCGCACGAGGCCAGCAGGCTTCGATCGTGCGACACGAGAATCAGCGCGCCTGAATAGCTCTGTAGCGCCACGGCGAGCGATCGGCGCATCTCCAGGTCGAGGTGGTTGGTGGGTTCGTCCAGCAGCAGCAGGTTCGGCCGGCGCTTTACCAGCGCGGCAAGCGCGAGGCGCGATTTCTCGCCGCCCGAGAGCGGGCCGATGGGCCGCTCCGCGCGTTCGCCGGCGAAGCCGAAGCGACCGAGGAAGTCGCGCAGCCGCTGCTCGCGCTCGCCGCGGAACTGGCGCTGCAGCATGCCGAGCGGCGTCTCCTCGGCGCGCAGCATTTCCACCTCGTGCTGCGCGAAGTAGCCCACCACGAGGTCGCGCGCCGCGATGCGCTCGCCGGCCAGCGGCGCGAGCTCGCCCGCGAGCAGGCGCACCAGGGTGGTCTTGCCGTTGCCGTTGGCGCCGATCACCGCGACACGGTCGGCGCTGGTGAGCGCCAGCTCGATGCCCGAGAGCACGGCGTGCTCGCCGTAGCCCGCGGCAGCCGCATGCAGGGCGAGGATGCGCTCGGGCTGCCGCTCGGGTTCCTCGAACTGGAAGTGGTAGGTGTCCGCGGCCACCACCGGCGCGACGCGCGCCATGCGCTCCAGGCGCTTCAGGCGGCTCTGCGCCTGGCGCGCCTTGGTGGCCTTGGCGCGAAAGCGCTCGACGAAGGCGGTGATGCGCCGGATCTCCTTGTCCTGGCGCGCCGCGGCGGCGAACTGCTGCTCCAGCTCCACCGCGCGCGCGCTTTCGAACTGCGAGTAGCCGCCGTCGTAGAGCTTCACCACGCAGGCTTGCGCCCCGGGCAGCAGGGCCAGGGTGTGATCGCAGACCCGGTCGAGGAAATCGCGGTCGTGCGACACGACGATGAGCGTGCCCTCGTAGGCGCGCAGCCAGCCCTCCAGCCACAGGATCGCATCGAGGTCGAGGTGGTTGGTGGGCTCGTCCAGCAACAGCAGGTCCGACGGTGCGATGAGCGCGCGCGCCAGGTTCAGGCGCATGCGAAACCCGCCCGAGAACTCGCGTACCGCGCGCGCCGCGTCCTGCGGCGAGAACCCCAGGCCCGCGAGCAGCGCGTGCGCCCGCGCGGCCGCGGTGTAGCCGTCTGCCCGCGCGTGGCGTTCGTGCGCGTGCGCGATGGCTTCGCCGTCCCCGCCGGCCTCGGCGGCTGCGATCCCGCCTTGTGCCGCGCGCAGTTCCTGGTCGGCGTCCAGCAGGTAATCCAGCACGCGCCGCTCGAGCGCGGGGGCTTCCTGCTCGACGCGCGCGAGGCGCAATCCGGGCTGGATCTCGCAGTCGCCCGCTTCCGGCGCGAGCTCGCCCGCCAGCACCGCGAGCAGGCTCGTCTTGCCGCTGCCGTTGGCGCCGGTGAGACCCACGCGCCAGCCGCGCTCCAGCGTGACGGAGGCGCCGGAGAACAGCAGGTGGGGCCCTCTGGCGAGGGCGAGGTTGCGCAGGCGGATCATGCGGGGATCGGAGTATAATTGCCGCCGTTGTCCAGTTCTTCCTTCGATCAGCTCGGACTCATCGCGCCGCTGCTTCAGGCGGTTCGCGATTCCGGTTACGAGCAGCCCACTCCGGTGCAAGCCCAAGCGATTCCGCTGGTGCTTGCCGGGCGCGACCTCATGGCGGGCGCGCAGACCGGCACCGGCAAGACGGCGGCCTTCGCGCTGCCGATCATGCAGCGCCTTGCCCCGCAAGCCAGCTCGAGCGCCTCGCCCGCGCGCCATCCGGTGCGCGCGCTGGTGCTCACGCCGACGCGCGAGCTCGCCATCCAGGTCGAGGCGAGCTTCAAGGAGTACGGCAAGCACCTGCCGCTGAGAAGTACCGTGGTGTACGGCGGTGCGGACATGGACGCGCAGATCCGCGAGCTGCGCCGCGGCGTGGAGATCCTGGTGGCGACGCCGGGGCGCCTACTCGATCACGTGCAGAGCAAGACCGTGATGCTCAACCAGGTCGGCATCCTCACGCTGGACGAGGCCGACCGCATGCTCGACATGGGCTTCCTGCCCGACATCCGGCGCATCATTGCCTTGCTGCCGACGGTGCGGCAGAACCTGCTGTTCTCGGCGACGTTCCCCGACGAGATCCGCGGGCTGGTGAAGTCGCTGCTGCGCGATCCGGCCGAAGTGCAGGTGGCCGCGCGCAATGCGGTGGCCGAGCTGGTGACGCACGTGGTGCACCCGGTGGCGCGCGAGAAGAAGAGGGAACTCCTGTCCTACCTGATCCAGACGCGCGGCCTGACGCAGGTCCTCGTGTTCTGCGGCACTCGCATCGGCGCCAATCGGCTGGCGCACCAGCTGCGCAAGGACCGCATCCAGGCCGATGCCATCCATGGCGACAAATCGCAGGCCGAACGGCTGATCGCGCTGGAAGGCTTCAAGGCCGGCAAGACCGCGGTGCTGGTGGCGACCGACGTCGCCTCGCGCGGCTTGGACATCGAGGGCCTGCCGCAGGTGATCAACTTCGATGTGCCGCACTCGCCCGAGGACTACGTGCACCGCATCGGCCGCACTGGCCGCGCCGGCATGACGGGCGAGGCAATCTCCCTGGTGGCGCCCCCGGACATGGAGGCGCTTGCCGCGATCGAGCGCCTGATCAAGAAGAAGCTCGAGCGCGTGCTGGTGCCGGGCTTCCAGCCCGATGGCGGCACGGCGGCCACGCTGATGGGCAGCGAGTCGCGGCGCGGTCCACGCCGCACCGAGGCGCCCCGGCCCACGTCGCCAAGGCCGCCGCGGCCCACCGCCGACCACAGGCCGCCGCGTCCGATCGGCGACCCGATCTTCAGCAAGCCCTACGAGCCGGCCCAGACCGCCTCGGGTGAGGCCCCCAAGGCAGAATCGCCCCAGCACGGCCGCGGGCGGCAGCGGCAGGTGGCGGCGCTACTGGGCGGTTTGAAACGAGCCTAGAAGCCGGCTGAACCCCGACTCGCTTAGACGCACCGGGCGCCGTCCACCTCGATACAGCTTCCCGAGATCATCGCCGCCTCGTCCGAAGCGAGGTACAGGCAGGCGTTGGCCACGTCGAGCGGCGTGGAAAAGCGCCCGAGCGGAATGGTGGCGAGAAACGCCTTCTTCGCCTCGTCGGTCACCGTGCCGCCGGCAAACTCAGCCGACAGCGCCGTGTCGGGGCTGAACACCGGATTCACGCAGTTCACCCGCACCTTGTCGGGACCGAACTCGGCGGCCATCGACTTCGACATCAGGATCACCGCCCCCTTGGAGCTGTTGTAGACGGTGAGCCCCGGGCGCGGCCGCAGGCCGGCCGTGGAGGCGATGTTGACGAAGCATCCCCTGCCTTGCTGTTTCATCGCCGGCAGCGCGTGCAGCGCCGACAGATAGATGCTCTTCACGTTGATCGCGTAGACCTTGTCGAACTCCGCCTCGGTCACCTCGAGATAGGGCTTCCTGCGGTGTGTCCAGCCGGCGTTGTTGACGACGATGTCGAGCCGCCCGTACTTCGCCCTGGCCGCGGCCACCAGTTTCGCCCAGTCCGCGCCCTTGGCGACGTCCGCCTGCACGAATTCGCCGCCGACTTCCTTCGCGACGCGCGTGCCGCCTTCGGCATTGAGGTCGTTCACCACCACCTTGGCGCCTTCCTGCGCGAAGCGCCGCGCGATGCCGGTGCCGAATCCCGAGCCGGCGCCGGTGACGATCGCAACCTTGTCCTTGAGTCGCATGGGTCCTCCTCCTTGGGCGGAAATCATACTTTGAAGGGCGTGTG
>DASTTC010000515.1:0-2728 GCA_035760345.1 Burkholderiales bacterium
GGCTTCCCTGCAAGCCTGGCTGCGACGCTGGCGCCGGGCCGAACCCGTGCACGACGCAGACGCGTTGCGCGACTTCCTGCAAACGCGCGCCAGCCATGTCGCGCAGATGACGCTGTACGGATACCTGCGCACCCGCGCCGGCACGCGCTTTCCGGAGCTGTTCGACAACGACGCCTTTGCCACGTCGATGAACATCGCCAAATGGCACGTGTGGCTCGCCTGCCTGGCGGACCTCGCGGTGCATGCGGGCTCGCTCATGCGCCGCGCCAACGCGCCGGCTGAACGCGTGGGACCGCTGATGCAGCAGCTCGTCGGGGAGATCCTGGAGAGCACCGGCATTCCCGCAGACGCGGGTCCGGAGTACAGCACGCACGCGCAGCGAGTGCGTGCCCGGCTTGCCCTGTGCGACTGGCCCCCGCTCACGAACGAGGAAGCCGCGTTCGTGGAAAGCCCGACCGCGCTGGTGTACTGGGCGCCGATCGTCGACGACCTCAAGGCCCTCGACGAGGACATCGTACGCAACTCGATTCGGTTTCGCTGGCATGAGGTCCGACGCGATCTGAGCCGCAATCTGGATCCGGCGGCAGTCATGGGCTCTGCCGACTAGTTGTTTGGACGCCCGATGCTAGTCCGTGCAATTTGTCCGAACCACTGGGGGAAACCCTAGATTTCCGCGCTGCACCGCAGCACGGTGCTGCGGTGCATTACGTGCCGGGATCCTGCATCATCAGCTGCACCAGCCCCGCCACCGAATCCGCGCCCATCTTCTCCATCACCTTGGCGCGATGGAATTCGACCGTCTTCACGCTGATCGCGAGCTCGTCCGCGATCACCTTGTTCAACTTGCCCTCGACCACGCGCTGCATGACCTCGCGCTCGCGCTCGGTGAGCGTGGCGATACGCTCGGCGAGCTGCGAGCGCCGCGTACGCCGCTCGCGCAGCTGCGCATCGCGCTCGAACGCGCGCTGGATGATGGCGAGCACGTCGCGGTAGCTGAAGGGCTTCTGGATGAAATCCACCGCGCCGCCCTTCAGGGCGCTCACCGCGGTCGGCACGTCGCCGTGACCGCTCACGAACACGATCGGGATCTCGACGCCCTCGCGCTTGAGGTAGTCCTGCAGCTCGAGGCCGCTCATGCCGGGCAGCCGCACGTCGAGCACCAGGCACGCGAGCCCGCCCGCGCGATACGACGCGATGAATTCGGCGGCGGTGGCGAAGGTCTGCACGGCGATGCCGTTCGATTCCATGAGCCAGCGCCACAGCGTGCGGATGGCCTCGTCATCGTCAACGATGTAGGCAGTGGGCTTGGCGTCGTTCGCGCTCACGCGCCCTCCCCCAGCAGCTCCCGCACCCGGGCGAGTAGCGCCTGGGTGGAGAACGGCTTCGTGACGTAGGCGTCCGCGCCCACGGCAAGTCCATCGTCAATGTCGCTGTCGCGGCCCTTGGCCGAGAGCATCATCACCTTCACGCCCCGGCTTGCGGGGCTGCCGCGGATGCAGCGGCACACGTCGATTCCGCTCATGCGCGGCATCATGACATCGAGCAGCACGAGGTGGGGCGAGAAGCTCTCGACGAGGCGCAGGGCCTCCTCGCCATCGTGCGCAACGCACACCTCGTAGTGCGCCTGGCGCAGCAGGAACTCGAGCGAGGCGACGATGTTCGGCTCGTCCTCGGCGATGAGCACCTTCTTCGTCATGCGGCAGCGGCCTCGCGCGCGATGGGCAGAGTGAACGAGAAGCAGGCGCCCTCCCCGGGCCGGCTGCTCACCCACATGCGGCCGCCGAAGTGCTCGACGATGCGCCGGCTGATGTGCAGGCCGAGGCCGCTGCCTTGGGGCTTGCCGGTGAGCGTGTCGCCCGCCTGCCGGAATTTGTCGAAGATCACCTCCTGCTCCGCTGCATGGATGCCGGGCCCATTGTCGCGCACATCGACGCGCAGGAATCCGCGCTCTTGCGTCAGCGACACTTCCACCAGGCCGCGCCCGGGCTCGATAAACTTCACCGCGTTCGACAGCAGATTGAGCAATACCTGCACGATGCGATCGAGGTCCGCCATCACTTTGGGCGTCCCGTCGGGCAGGCGGCGGACCAGCCGCACGTCGCGCTCCTTGAACAGCTGGCTGGTCGCGGCAATGGTGTGCTCGATCACCCCGCCCAGGTCGACCAGCGACTCGTGCCATTCGGCGCTCCCCGACTCGAGCTTGGAGACATCGAGGATCTGGTTGATAAGCCGCGTCAACCGCTCGGTTTCCTTGATGACGATGTTGAGGAAGCGTGTGCGCTCGGCGACGTCGAGTTCCGGGTGGTCGTGCAGGATCTCGCTGAAGGCCCGGATCGAGGTGAGCGGCGTGCGCAGCTCGTGCGACACGGTGGAGACGAAATCGTCCTTCAAGCTGTCGAGCTCGGTGAGGCGTTCATTGGCCGCGCGCAGCTCCTGCGTCGCCCGCTCCAGTTCCTGCGACTTCTGCTCCAGGCGATGGCTGTAGACGATGATCTGCGAGGCTTCGTCCAGCATCGCGCGCACTTCCTCCAGCGACAGGGCTTCCTCCTTCACCACGGAAGCGATCATGATGTGCGCCGAGGCCGCACCGATGACCCCGGCGAGCTGCGTCTCCACGTAGTGCACCAGTTCCGCGTCGGCTTCGGGGCGGGTTTCGGGCTTGTCCTGGCCGCGCCGCTGCGCGTATTCCGCGAAGGCTTCGGCGGCGTTCGTCAGGCCGACGAAGCGC
>DASTTC010000516.1:0-4694 GCA_035760345.1 Burkholderiales bacterium
TTGCCGTCAAGCTCGAACACTGGAAGGTGCTTAGATCCCCCGCACCCACCGCTCCAGCCGCCGCAGCTCGACCAGCACGAAGAACGCCGCCAGCCGCGCCCGCGTGACCAGCGACGGCCGCCAGTTGCCGGCGAGCACGGAGACGATCGCCCCGTAGATGGTCGAATCCTCCCGCGGCGTGAACCAAATGTCGCGAAACGGCGGATCGTAGAACCCGGTGGCGAAGCGCCGGAAGTGGTGGTAGCGCCGCCGCACGCGGCGCCCGTAGCCCTCGAATGCCCGCGCCGAGAGGTCCCCGCGCCGCAGGCCGGCGTCGATCGCCTCGGCGGCCTCCAGCCCGCCCTGCATGGCGAGCAGCACGCCGGTGGAGAAGATGGGATCGAGAAACGCGGCCGCGTCCCCCACCGCCACCCAGCGCTCGCCCGCCAGCTGCGTTGCCAGGTAGGAGTAGTCGGCGTCGACGCGCACCTCGGTCACCCGCCGCGCCCCCTCGAGCAACGCGGCAGCTTGCGGCGTGTCGGCAATATAGCGCGCGAGGTTCTCCTCGGCGCCCGGTGCGCCCTCGCGCCGGTGCGTGGCCGTCGGGATCACTGCGCCCACGCTCATCACCGTATCGGAGACCGGGATGAACCACAGCCAGCCCATGTCCTCCCGCGTGAACATGCGGATGTCGCCCGCGCGCCGCCCCTCGGCGCGTGGCACGCCGTCGTACTGCGCGTGGAAGGCGACGTTGCGCAGCACCGTGTCGTATTCGTGCCGGCCGTAGCGCTTGACGAGGAAACCCGATCGTCCCGAGGCATCGACCACCGCACCCACGCGCACGGCGTGCTCGGCGCCCTGCGCATCCGCGAAGCGCAGCGCGACGCCCTCGGCATCGAACGCGGCGTCCAGCAAGCGGTGCTCCTCGCGCACGTCGACGCCGCTTTTCTGGGCGTGGCGCAGCAGCACCTCGTCGAAGCGCTCGCGCAGAACCTGGAAGCTCTGCGGCGCCGGCGTCTCCACGGCAGCGGTAAAATCGGCGTACTGCTCGCTGTCGCTGCCCGGCCGGCGGAAGCTCGCGCCCCACTTGTGCACGAACCCGGCGGCGCGGATGGCCTCCTCCACGCCGAGGGCGCGGAATACTTCGTTGCTCCAGGGCAGCTGCGATTCGCCGATGTGAAAGCGCGGAAATCGATCGCGCTCGAGCAGCAGGACCTTGCGGCCGCTCCGCGCGAGCGCCGTCGCGGCGCTCGAGCCGCCCGGACCGCCGCCCACCACGGCGACGTCGAATTCCCACGCGCTGCCTTTCATGCCGGTGGCATTCTATGGGATCCTGACACGCTCGCATGGACCCGATTGCCATCGTCATTGTATTGGTCGTCGCGCTCGTCGCCTACGGCATACGGTCGGGGATGCGGCGCATGCTCGCCTGCCTGCTTGCGCTGGCCTGCGCCGCAGCCATCGCGCAGCAGGACGCGCCCGCCAACGGCGTGCTGCTCGTCGCCCAGCGCTCGCTCGGGGACGCGAATTTCGGCCGCAGCGTGGTGCTGGCGACGCAGGCGCCCAACGGCCAAACGGTGGGCGTGATCCTCAACCGCCCGACGAGCGACAGCCACGAGGGCGAGCGCCTTTGGTTCGGCGGGCCGGTGCTCAACCGCATGGTGGTGGCCCTGTTTCGCGCCGAGGCGCCGCCGCCGGCAAGCGCCTTTCACGTGTTGAAGAACGTCTATCTCAGCATGCACCCGCAGAACGTGGACGCGCTGCTCGCGGGCGAACGCAAGGGCTTTCGCCTGTACTCCGGGTTCTCCGCCTGGTCGCCGGGCCAGCTGCAGGCCGAGCTCGAGCGCGACAGCTGGCACGTGCTGCCCGCGGACGCGGCGCTCGTTTTTCGCGACGACATGGGCGGCCTGTGGGAGGAGCTGGTGGCGCGGGCCGAGGCGCCGAGATCCTGAGCAATCGCGCTACAATCGCTTGCGTGAAGACCCTGCGCTTGCTTGCGGGTATGCTGCTCCTCAGCGCCACCGCCTGGCCGGCGCTTGCGCAAGTACAGGAAGATCAAGCGGTTTTCCTGGTCGCGCACCCGATGTTCCGCGACCTCGACTACCGCCAGACCGTGCTGATCGCAGCGCCTGCGCCCAATGGCGGGCACGTCGGCGTGATCCTCAACCGCCCCACCCGCCGCACGCTGGGGAGCCTGTTCCCGGAGCACGAGCCGTCCAAGAAAGTCGTGGACCCGGTGTACTACGGCGGGCCGTTCTCGCGCGGCGCCCTGGTGGCGCTGGTGAAGACCGACGCCGTCCCGGGCTCGGGCTCGGTGCTGATCATGAAGAAGCTGTACATGGCTTTTCGCGCCAACACCATCGACCAGGTGATCGAGGCGACCCCCAACGAGGCGCGCTACTACGTCGGCTACGTCGGCTGGCGCCCGGGCGAGTTGCGCCGCGAGATCGACAAGGGGCTGTGGTCGGTGATCGACGCCGACATGGACGTCGTGTTCCGCAAGGACACCGAGGGACTGTGGGAAGAGCTGCTGCAGCAGAGCCGGCGCATTCGCGCTGCAACGCCGCGGCAAATGCGACTCGCATCGCGCGCGCCCTGAGCGTCCTGCCGCGCGTAGCGGCGCTGAGAAACGAACGTTGACAGTGCGGGCGCGGCGCGGCGAACATGGTCCGCACCCCGGGGGACGCCGCCATCGAACTTACTGACCTCACGCTTGTGGAGCAGGCCGAGCTGTTGCGCCGCGCGCAGTGCTCGAGCCGCGACATCGTCGACGCGCACCTTGCGCGCATCGACAAGCTCGACGGTAAATTGCACGCCTTCGTCGAGGTATACACCGCGCAGGCACGCTCGCTCGCCGATGCGGCCGACTGTGCGCGCAAGGCACGCTTGCCTCTGGGTCCGCTGCATGGACTGCCGATCGGCCTGAAGGACCTGTGCGACATCGCTGGGCGCATCGGCACCCTTGGCTCGAAGATGTGGGCCGCACGCGTGGCCGATACCACCTGCGCCACCGTGGAGCGGCTGCTCGCCGCCGGCATGATTCCCCTGGGCAAGCTGCACATGGTGGAGTTCGCCTTCGGCGCCTGGGGCACCAACCCGCTCATGGGCGTGCCCTGGAATCCCTGGGACCTCGCGCGCCAGCGCGTGCCGGGCGGCTCTTCGAGCGGCACCGGCGTGGCGGTGGCCGCCGGCCTCGCGCCCGCCGGCATTGGGAGCGACACCGGCGGCTCGGTGCGCATCCCTTCGGCGTTCAATGGCCTGGCGGGCCTCAAGGTCACCTACGGGCGGATCAGCCTGCACGGGACGGGGCTGCTGAGCTGGACGCTCGACACCATCGGGCCGCTGGCGCGCTCGGTGGACGATTGCGCGGCGCTGCTCGGCGTCCTTGCGGGGCCCGACGAGCGCGATCCGACGACGCTCGCGCAACCCCCGCTCGAGCTGCCGGCGGCGCTCACTGCCGGAGGGCTGCATCATGTGCGCATCGCGCTGCCCGATCGCGCGCAATTGCCTCCCTTCATGCACCCCGCGGTGCTCGCGGCGTGGACCGATGCCGCGAGGCGGCTCGAAAGACTCGGGGCGCAAATCGTGCCGGCGCGGCTGCCGGAATGGTTCTTCGACCTGGCGAAGCAGGTCGGCGTGATCATCGCGTCCGAGGCCTACGCGTTGCACCGCAAGCATATCGAGGACCCGAAGCAGGCAATCGGCGACGCGGTGCGCCAGCGCGTGCTGGGCGCCGCCAGACTGGCGCCAGGCGAGTATGCCGAGACGCTGCGCGTCATGGCGCAGCGGCGGCGCGCGTTCCAGGCGTGGTTCCGCGATTTCGACGCGCTGCTGCTGCCGACGGCCGCCCTGCCTGCGCCAGCGCTCGACGAGATCGAGGAGCAGGCGCCGATCCCCGCGTACCTGACGCGACCCGTGAATTACCTCGGCCTGTGCTCCCTCGCCATGCCTGCGGGCCTGCATGCGGGCTTGCCGCTCAGCCTGCAGATCATCGGCAAGCCGTTCGCCGAGCACACCGTCCTCGGCATCGGCAAGTCCTACCAGGAAGACACCGGCTACCACAGGCAGCGCCCCGCGTTCGCCAACCACAAGTAAGCAGGCTGCGGCAGTCGCGGCGCATCCGCGCCGGGGCGAGCGCGCCCTATGCCGCGGCTTTGGCGGGCGCCTTCTCGAACGTCATGCGCCCGCCCCGGTAATCCGCGCGGATCGTGTCCTTGGGCGCGAAGCGCCCTTCGAGGATCGACTTCGCCAGCGGATTCTCCAGCTCGGACTGGATCGCGCGCTTCAGCGGCCGCGCCCCGTACACCGGGTCGAAGCCCACCTTGGCGAGCTCGGCGATCGCCGCATCCGAGATGTCGAAGCCGTACTCCAGCTTCGCCAGGCGCGCCTTGAGCACGTCGAGCTGGATGCGCGCGATGGACTTGATGTGCTCTTCGCCCAGCGCGTGGAACACCACCACCTCGTCGATGCGGTTGACGAACTCCGGCCGGAACTGGATCTTCACCTCCGCCATTACCGCCAGCTTGACCACGTCGTAGTCGCTCCCGGCCATCTGCTGGATCATCTGCGAGCCGAGGTTGGAGGTCATCACCAGCACCGTGTTCTTGAAATCCACGGTGCGCCCCTGGCCGTCGGTGAGCCGCCCCTCGTCCAGCACCTGCAGCAACGAGTTGAAGACGTCGGGGTGCGCCTTCTCGATCTCGTCGAACAGGATC
>DASTTC010000517.1:0-6220 GCA_035760345.1 Burkholderiales bacterium
CACGGCCGTATTGATGCGCGCGGTTGCGATGCACGCCGTGGCGCTGCGGCTCCATACCCGGATCTCTTGTCTGTCATCGAACGCCTCCGGCGGGACCTCGACCTGTTCGCCATCGTAACTAAGGGACAGGCCTTCGCCCTGGAGGGTGGCGCGTAGCCGCGCCAGGCTGGCGTCGTCACGCTGCGTGAACACGCGCCCGCCGGGCCGCGCCAGACAGTAACGTCGGTCCCCGACGGGTCCGAGCGCATCGATCTCGAGCGCCTCGAGCGCTACCGCGGCGGCGCCTTTCAAGGGATAGATTGCCAGCGCCGTTATGCGCATCGCAGGCGCCCGCCCTCCAGCACCGGCACGATCGGGAAGGCGTCGAGCCGGCAGGCGAACTCCACTTCGTGAGCGAGGCCGCGCTCGGCCATCATGCGGCCGACGCGGCACTCGAGCAGCGCCTGCGGCGCCTGGGCCTGGCGAAAGAACGCGAGCGCGGTACGCGCGGCATCCGACAGATCCGAGGTCGCGCCGAGCGCGCGGGAGAACCGGTCCACCAGGCAACCGGCGCCGTAGAAGTCCTCGAGATTGAAGTTGCCGCCCGAGCCGGCGCAAACGATGAGCACCGTGTCCCGCGGATGGGCGGCCGCCACCCGCGACGCAATGGCCTGGGCGTTGAGCAACGAAGCGCAGTAGACGCGCCTGGCACCCGTCGCCAGGGTCAGGGCAACGGTGCCGTTGGTGGTGGAGTAGATGAGCGCCTTGTCCTGCACGCCGTGCCGCAGGAGCGCGACCGGCGCCGGATGCGCGAAGCCGGGCAGGGTCTCGGCGTAGAGCTCGCCCGACAGCACGTAACTGCCTGCGGCGCGCCGCGCGGCTGCCGCCCGCGCCGCCTTTTCATCTTCCACCGGAATCACCTCCGTCGCGCCGTGCGCAAGTGCGGCCACCATGGTGGTGGTGGCGAACAGGATGTCGAGCACCACCACCACTTTTCCCGCGACTCGAACGCTGTCGAGCTCTTCCTTGCGCGTGAGCACATAGATCCGGTGGTTGAGCTCGATCTTTGCGCTCATGCGTCAGGGCGGCGGCCGAACATGCCCCAGCCTTCCATCGACAGCACGACCTCGCCATGCTGGTTCAATCCCTCGGTGCGCGAGCGCAACAGACCCATGCGCGGGCGGCTGTTCGAGGCGCGCGCTTCGAGCACCGTCCGGCGGTAAGTCACGGTATCGCCCGGCCGCACGGGCTTCGGCCAACGGATGCTGTCCAGGCCCGGTGAACCCAGGCTCACGCTGCGGTTGATGTACGAATCGCAGTTCAGGCGCATGCAAACGGCGCAGGTGTGCCAGCCGCTCGCGATCAGGCCGCCGAAAAAGGACTGTCGCGCGGCCTGCACGTCGACATGGAACGGTTGCGGGTCGAATTGCCGGGCGAACGCGATGATCTCGGCCTCGGCAAATGTGTGCTGCCCCATCTCCACGGTCTCGCCGACCTTGAAATCCTCCCAGTACAGCGTCATGGGTTGGGCGCCGTCGACGTCCTCGCGGGGCATGGATTCATTCTCCTGATTGGGGCGGTCCATGGTAGCGTGGCCGCCTATCGCCGGCAGCTAGAATACCGCTGCGACCCCCGCATGACACCCGATGATCCGACCTTGCCGCGCGCCGAGAAAGACGATCCGTTTCTCGAGCAGATGAACCGCGAGCTCGTGGGCTGGAGCGATCCGGTGGCGCGACTGCAGCAGTCGCTCGACAAGGACGAGCTGCAGCTGTACTGCCAGCCGATACTTTCGCTGCGCCCTCCGGGGGTGTTCGTCATGGCTGAGGTACTCGTGCGCTTGCGCGAGGAGGAAGCCCTGTTGCTGCCCCCGGGCGATTTCCTGCCCGTGTTCGAGCACTACAAGATGATGGGCCAGCTGGATCGATGGGTGGTTCGGCACGTCCTGCGCTGGCTGGCCGACTCGCCGCCGGGCGGATTCCGGCGCTTCAGCATCAACGTGTCGGGCCAGACGCTGGAGGACGCGGAGTTCCCCAGGTTTCTCGCCAGCGAACTGCTGGCCATGCGCGTGCCGCCCCAGGCCCTGACTTTCGAGATCGACGAACAAGATACCCTGCTTCGACTCGAAGCCGCCGCGCGCTTTGCGCAGGCGGTAAAGAAAAGCGGCTGCAAGATCCTGATCGACGGTTTCGGGCATCGCTCCGTGTCGTTCCTCGCCTTCAAGACGCTGCGCACGGACTTCGTCAAAGTCGACGGATCGATCGTGCGCGCGCTGTCGCGTAGCGACGTGGCGCGCCAGAAGATGAAAGCCGTGGTGCGGGTGGGCGAAACCATCGGTGTCGAGGTGATCGCCGAGTGTGTCGAGGATGCCGATGTCCTGGCGCAGTTGCGCGCCCTGCGCGTCGGCTATGCCCAGGGTTTCGGCATCGCGCGCCCTGCGCCGATACAGCGACCGTCGATGCAGGCGCCTTGAGCGGACCGCGTGGACCCCGCCGTCCTGCGCGGGATGGCCCGCTGGCCCGATGTCCCGTCGGTGTACGGCTGGCTTGCCCTCGACCGGCGCGGCAACTGGCGACTGAAGGAAGCCGCGAGCGGCCGTTTCGGGCGCATCGGCAACGCGGCGCTACGCGACTTCATCGGCCGGAACTATGCATCGGATGGCACCGGGCAATGGTTCTTCCAGAACGGACCGCAGCGCGTGTACGTGTCGCTTGCTTACACGCCGCTGGTGGTGCATTACGAGCAGCAGGCGCTGCGCGATCATTGTGGGCGCGAGGCACGGGCGGACGCGATGTTTCTCGATGAGGAAGGCTCGGTGCTGATCCTTGGCGAGCGGGGGGTCGGCCTGCTCGACGATCGCGACCTGGCGCAATTCGTCGCCCGCCTGGGCAAGGACTGGGAATCCCTGCCGCGGGTCGTCAAGAGCGAAGTCCCCGGCCGCTTCGGCTTCGTTGCCGCGCCGTCCGATTCCTTGCGCTGACCCCGTTTCCTCCTTATAATCCGGCCTCTTTTTTTCGGCGCCTGGGCGGCTACGGTTCGCAGGACGTGGCCGCCCGGTTTGTTTCTGGGATCTGAAAATAATGCCTACCGTCAATCAGTTAAGGCGTGGAATCCGGGTAGCCCGGAGGCCCAAGTCGAAAGTACCTGCGCTGGCAGGGTCGCCGCAGAAGCGCGGCGTGTGCACGCGCGTGTACACCACGACGCCGAAGAAGCCCAACTCCGCGCTGCGGAAAGTCGCGAAAGTGCGGCTGACCAACGGCTTCGAAGTGATCGGCTACATCGGCGGCGAGGGACACAACCTTCAGGAGCACTCGGTGGTGCTGATCCGCGGCGGGCGCGTCAAGGACCTGCCGGGCGTGCGCTACCACATCGTGCGCGGCTCGCTCGACACGCAGGGCGTGAAGGATCGCAAGCAGAGCCGCTCCAAGTACGGCGCCAAGGCGCCCAAGACGGCCTAGAGAACAGAGAAAGCGCCCCATGCCGCGTCGCAGAGAAGTGCCCAAGCGCGAGATCCTGCCGGATCCGAAGTTCAATCATCCGGATGTCGCCAAGTTCATCAACGTGCTGATGACGCGCGGCAAGAAATCGGTGGCCGAAGGGATCGTATACCGGGCGTTCGACGTCATCAAGACCAAGTCGGGCAAGGACCCGATCGAAGTCTTCACGCAGGCGGTGCAGAACGTCAAGCCGGTGGTCGAGGTGAAAAGCCGGCGCGTGGGTGGTGCCAACTACCAGGTGCCGGTCGAAGTGCGCCCCGTACGGCGCGTGGCGCTCGCCATGCGCTGGATCCGCGAGGCGGCGCAGAAGCGCGGCGAGAAGTCGATGACCGTGCGGCTCGCGGGCGAGCTGCAGGAGGCCGCGGAAGGCCGCGGCGGCGCGATGAAAAAGCGCGAGGAAGTGCACCGCATGGCGGACGCCAACAAGGCGTTCGCCCACTACAGGTTCTGAAGGGATATTGGTGAGTATCGTGGCGCGCAGGACCCCCATCGAGCGATATCGAAACATCGGCATCTCGGCGCATATCGACGCCGGGAAGACGACGACCACCGAGCGCATCCTGTTCTACACCGGCGTGTCGCACAAGATCGGCGAGGTGCACGACGGCGCCGCGATCATGGACTGGATGGAGCAGGAGCAGGAGCGCGGCATCACCATCACCTCCGCGGCGACCACCTGCTTCTGGAAGGGCATGGACCAGTCCTATCCCGAGCACCACATCAACATCATCGACACGCCGGGGCACGTCGACTTCACCATCGAGGTCGAGCGCTCGATGCGCGTGCTGGACGGCGCCTGCATGGTGTACGACGCGGTGGCCGGCGTGCAGCCGCAGTCTGAAACCGTCTGGCGCCAGGCTAACAAGTACCGCGTGCCGCGGCTGGCGTTCATCAACAAGATGGACCGCGTCGGCGCGACGTTCTTCAAGTCGTACGAGCATATCCGCAACCGGCTCAAGGGCAATCCGGTGCCGATCCAGATTCCGATCGGCGCCGAGGAAAAGTTCGCCGGCGTGATCGACCTGGTGACGATGGAAGCGATTTATTGGGACGACGCCACGCAGGGCATGAAGTTCGAGCGCAGGCCGGTCCCGGCGGAGCTCGCCGCCGAAGCGAAGGAATGGCGCGACAAGATGGTCGAGGCGGCCGCCGAGGCCAACGAAGTGCTCATGAACAAGTACCTCGAGTCGGGCGAACTCACACCCGAGGAAGTCAAGCTCGGCCTGCGCCTGCGCACGATCAACAACGAAATCGTACCGATGCTGTGCGGCTCGGCGTTCAAGAACAAGGGCGTGCAGGCGATGCTGGACGCCGTGATCGATTATCTGCCGTCGCCGGTCGATATTCCGCCGGTGAAGGGTTCGACCGAGAAGGGCGAGCCCGACGTGCGCAAGCCCCAGGACGAGGAGCCGTTCGCCGCACTGGCATTCAAGATCATGACCGACCCGTTCGTCGGGCAGTTGTCGTTCATACGCGTGTACTCCGGCGTGCTGGTCTCGGGCGACACCGTTTATACGTCGGTACGCGGCAGGAAGGAGCGCATCGGGCGCCTGCTGCAGATGCACGCCAACGAGCGCAAGGAAATCAAGGAAGTGCGCGCAGGCGACATCGCCGCAGTGGTCGGCCTGAAGGATGTCGTCACCGGCGAGACCATCTGCGACGTCAACAAGGTCATCACGCTCGAGCGCATGGAGTTCCCGGACCCCGTGATCTCCCAGGCTGTCGAACCCAAGACCAAGGTGGACCAGGAGAAGATGGGTGTCGCGCTCGGCCGCCTGGCGCAGGAGGATCCTTCGTTCCGCGTGCGCACCGACGAGGAGTCGGGGCAGACCATCATCTCGGGCATGGGGGAACTGCACCTGGAGATCCTCGTCGACCGCATGAAGCGCGAGTTCGGCGTCGAAGCGTCGGTCGGCAAGCCGCAGGTGGCCTATCGCGAGACCTTCAAGAAGTCGCTCGAGTCCGAAGGCAAGTTCATCAAGCAATCCGGCGGCCGCGGCCAGTACGGCCACGTCTGGCTCAAGCTCGAGCCGCAGCCCCACGGCACCGGCTACGAGTTCGTGGACGGCGTCAAGGGCGGCCGGGTGCCGAAGGAGTTCATCCCGGCGGTCAAGAAGGGCGTGGACGAGGCGCTGCTGGACGGCGTGCTTGCCGGCTACCCGGTGGTGGACGTGAAAGTCACGCTGTTCGATGGTTCCTACCACGACGTGGACTCGAACGAAAACGCGTTCAAGATGGCGGCCATCTTCGCCTTCAAGGACGGCATGCGCGCCGGCACCCCGGTGCTGCTCGAGCCGATCATGGCGGTCGAAGTCGAGACGCCGCCCGACTTCATGGGCAACGTGGTCGGCGACCTGTCCTCGCGCCGCGGCATCATCGGGGGCATGGAAGACGTGATCGGCGTCAAGGTGATCAAGGCGGAAGTGCCGCTGGGCGAGATGTTCGGCTATTCCACCTCGCTGCGCTCCGCGACGCAGGGCCGCGCCACCTACACCATGGAATTCAAGCATTACGCCGAGGCGCCGAAGAGCGTCGCCGAGGCAGTGATCACGGCAAGAAGCAAGTAACCACAAGACACGGGGAACAGCGTCATGGCAAAAGGCAAATTCGAGCGCACCAAGCCGCACGTGAACGTGGGGACGATTGGCCACGTGGATCACGGCAAGACGACGCTGACGGCGGCGATCACGCACGTGCTGTCGAAGAAGTTTGGCGGCGAGGCGAAGAATTACGATCAGATTGAC
>DASTTC010000518.1:0-12177 GCA_035760345.1 Burkholderiales bacterium
GGGCATTCAGCGAAGCCGGGTTTGCGATCGTTTCGGGACTCGCCATGGGCATAGATGCCGCGGCACATTGCGGCGGCCTTGCGGCTGAAGGTTCGACCATTGCCGTTCTCGGCACTGGTGTGGACGTTGTCTATCCACGCCAGAATGCGGAGCTGGCGGCTCGAATTGCCCAGTCAGGACTGCTACTTTCGGAGTTCCCGCTAGGCAGCACGGCCGTCGCGCACCACTTCCCGCGCCGCAACCGATTGATCAGCGGCCTTGCGCAGGGTTGCCTGGTGATCGAGGCCGCCCTTGCGTCGGGCTCGCTGATCACCGCACGCGCCGCGCTGGAGCAGGGGCGCGAAGTGTTCGCGGTGCCGGGGTCCATCCACTCGCCGTTGTCCAAGGGCTGCCATGCGCTCATCAAGCAGGGCGCCAAGCTTGTCGAGTCGGCAGAGGACGTGCTTGCCGAGCTCGCGGCGTTCCGCACCCCCGGTGCCCAGCGTGCGAACAAGGCACCCGTGGCGGATCAGAACCAAGAAACGCTGTTGCCGCTTCTGGGTTTCGATCCTGTGGATATCGATTCACTGTGCACGCGGACGGGGTTGTCCGCGGAGGAAGTCAGCGCCGGGCTGCTGCGGCTTGAACTCGCCGGACAGGTGGCCGCGCTTCCCGGAGGCATGTACCAACGGCTTGACTGAGGTTCACCCAGGAGAACAATAACATGTTCGAGATCCTCGTTTTCGTGTTCGAGAACTGCCGGCAAACCGATGTCTCGCAGGACCCCGAGCGGGTCGCGCGCAAGCTGTCTGCCGCCGGGTTCGACGACGTTGAGATCAGCGCCGCGCTGACCTGGCTTGCGGGCGTGGCGCGCGCGCCGCAGCGTTCGCTCGCGCCCCTGCCGGAACGCAGCACGGCGTTTCGCATGTTTGCGCCAAAGGAGCTCGCCGTGCTCGATGTCGAGTGCCGGGGTTTCCTCATGTACCTGGAGCACTCCGGCATCCTCTCGCCGCAGGATCGCGAGCACATCATCGAGCGCGCCCTGGCCGCGGCCGGCGAAGCGCTTTCGCTCGATCAGCTGAAGCTAATCGTTCTCATGGTTCTGTGGCACCAGCAAGCCCCGGCGAGCCAGCTGGTCGCGGAGGAGCTGCGTACGGCCAGCGGGTCGCGCCGGCCCAGTTGAGGGCGCCGTGCGCGCACGCGCGCGCGCGTAGGAAACCGGGATTGGTTGAAAGGGCGCGATCTTTGCGGGTATCCTCTGCGGCCTTTCGCACCCCATGACCAAAAAACTCATCATCGCCGAGAAGCCTTCCGTCGCCGCGGACATCTCGCGCGCGCTGGGTGGATTCACGCGCCACAACGACTTCTTCGAGAGCGACGACTATGTCCTGTCCTCCGCTGTCGGCCACTTGCTCGAGCTCGCGGTGCCGGAGGAGTACGAAGTCAAGCGCGGCAAGTGGTCGTTTGCCAATCTTCCCGTCATTCCGCCGCGTTTCGCGCTGGCGCCGATCGAGCGTGGCGCGCAGCGGCTCAATCTGCTGCTACGCCTGCTCAAGCGAAAGGACGTCGACGCCCTGATCAACGCGTGTGACGCCGGGCGCGAGGGCGAGCTGATCTTCCGCTACATCGTGCAGCATGCGCGCGCCAAGAAACCCATACAGCGCCTGTGGTTGCAGTCCATGACGCCGGCATCGATCCGCGACGGCTTCGACAAGCTGCGCGCCGACAAGGACTTGATGCCTCTCGCCGACGCCGCCAAGAGCCGCTCGGAGGCGGACTGGCTGGTGGGCATCAATGGAACGCGCGCCATGACCGCGTTCAATTCCAAGGAAGGCGGCTTCTACCTCACGACCGTCGGCCGGGTTCAGACGCCAACGCTGACCATCTTGGTCGAACGTGAGGAGCGGATACGTGAATTCAAGCCTCGGGACTACTGGGAAGTCCACGCGCGCTTCGGCGCCAAGGGGGGCGAGTACCCGGGCCGATGGTTCGATCCGGAGTTCAAGAAGGACGACGACGGCGAGCGCAAGCCCGAGCGCCTCTGGCAGGCCGAATCCGCGCAGGCGGTCGTCGCCGACTGCACCGGCAAGCAGGGCCGCGTCAGCGAGGAAACCAAGCCGACGACGCAGTTGTCGCCGCTACTATTCGACCTGACGAGTTTGCAGCGCGAGGCGAACGGTCGCTTCGGCTTTTCTGCGCGTGGCACGCTGGCGCTGGCGCAGTCGCTGTACGAGAGGCACAAGGTCCTCACCTATCCGCGTACCGATTCCCGGGCCCTGCCCGAGGACTATGTCGGCACGGTGAAGAAGACCATGGACATGCTGACGGGAGACCGCGCGTACGCCCCCTTCGCCAAAGCGGTGTTGAAGAATAGCTGGGTCAAGGCCAACCGCCGCATTTTCGACAACAGCAAGATCTCCGACCACTTCGCCATCATTCCCACGTTGCAGGCGCCGAAGAATCTTAACGAGGCTGAGCACAAGCTCTACGACCTGGTGGTCCGGCGCTTCCTTGCAATCTTTCATCCGGCGGCGGAGTTCCTGCAGACCACGCGCATCACCCAGATCGCCGAGCACCGTTTCCGCACGGAAGGCAAGGTGCTGCAGAGCCCGGGATGGCTCGCGGTATACGGCCGTGCCGCGCAGGAGGAAAACGAGAACCTGCCACCGATCGTGAACGACGAAAAGGTGGCGACGCTCGAGGTGGTTGCCAACGCGCTGCAGACCAAACCCCCCGCGCGCTACAGCGAAGCCACGTTGCTCTCAGCCATGGAAGGCGCCGGTAAGCTGATCGAAGACGACGAGCTGCGCGAGGCCATGCAGGCCAAGGGCCTCGGCACGCCGGCGACTCGCGCGGCCATCATCGAGGGCCTGATCCGGGAGGAGTACGTGCACCGCAACGGCCGCGAACTGGTGCCCACGCCGAAGGCCTTTTCGCTCCTTTTTGCGCTCAGGCATTTCGGCGTCACTGAGATCACCTCGCCCGAGCTGACCGGCGACTGGGAGTACAAGCTCAAGCAGATGGAGCACGGCCAGCTCAAGCGCGAAGAGTTCATGGAGCACATCGAGCAGGTCACACGCGACCTGGTCGAAAGGATCAAGCAGGGCGATATCCCGGACACCGCCTTCGCCACGGTCCCTGCACCCTGCCCGAAGTGCGGCGGCACGGTGCAGGAGAACTATCGCAAGTTCCAGTGCCAGGACTGCGATTTCTCGCTGTGGAAGGTCACCTCGGGACGCGAGTGGTCTGCCGAGGAGGTGGCCGAGCTACTGCGCAGCCGGTTCGTCGGGCCCCTGACCGGGTTTCGCAGTCGCATGGGCAAGCCTTTCTCTGCCGGCATGCGCCTGAACAACGAGTTCCGTGCGGAGTTCGACTTCGGACAGGGCAGCGCCTCCGGGGATGGCGAGGCCGCGCCCGATTTCTCCGCTCAGGAAAGCCTTGGTGCCTGTCCGAAGTGCGGCGCTCGCGTTTTTGAGCACGGCGTCGCGTACGTGTGCGAGAAGTCCGTGGGCGCGGAGCGCAGCTGTGATTTCCGCACTGGCAAGATCATCCTGCAACAGCCGGTCGAGCGCGAGCAGATACTCAAGCTGCTGGCGTCGGGGCGCACCGACCTTTTGTCGCGTTTCATCTCCAAGAAAGGCCGTCCGTTCAAGGCGTTCCTGGTGAAGACGCCCGGCGGCAAAATCGGCTTCGAGTTTCAGGCGCGCGCGCCCAAGCCGGGCGCGAAACCCCAGGCGGAAAAACCCCTGGCCGACGTCAAACCGCTCAGGAAATCTGCGCCCAAGTCGGCGCCCGCGGCAAAATCTAAACGTCCAGGTTCCGCACGCCGAGCGCGTTCGACTCGATGAACGCGCGCCGCGGCTCGACCTCGTCCCCCATCAGCTTGGTGAAGATCTCGTCGGCGGCGATACCGTCTTCGATCTGCACCTTGAGCAATCGCCGCGTCGCCGGGTCCATGGTCGTCTCCCACAGCTGCGTCGGGTTCATCTCCCCCAGCCCCTTGTAGCGCTGCAGCACCATGGCCTTCTGCACTTCGGCGAGCAGCCAGTGCATGGCCTCGGCGAAGTCCTTTACCGGCTGCTTGCGCTCGCCGCGCTGGACGAACGCCCCGACGCCTATCAGGCCGCGAAGCGTCTCCGCCGTGGACCGGATCTGCGCGTAGTCCCCGGAGTGCACGAATTCCGCGTCGATCGCCGAGACACGCACGTTGCCGTGCTTCGTGCGCTCGATACGGACCTGGTAACGCTCCGTCTTGGCATCAAAATGCGCCTTCACATGCACGCCGTTGCGCGGCATCGCCGCCGCCAGCGCGTCCACGGACGCCTCGGCCAGGTCGCGGCGCGAAAGGTCGACCTGCGCGCCACGCAAGAGCGCCTGCAGCGCGCCGCGATCGATCCAGCGTGACACGCGCTCGATGACCGCCTCGGCCAGCAGGTAGGACTTGGCGAGTTCAGCCAGCGCCTCGCCGCGAATCGGTTCGCGGTGCGCCGCCGGATGCAACGCTGCGTCCACCAGGGCCTGGCGCAGCATGAACTCGTTCAACTCGTGCTCGTCCTTCAGGTAGCGCTCGTCCTTGCCAAGCTTGGATTTGTACAGCGGCGGCTGAGCGATATAGATATGCCCGCGTTCCACCAGTTCGTGCATCTGGCGGTAAAAGAAGGTCAGCAGCAGCGTGCGGATGTGCGAACCGTCCACATCCGCGTCCGTCATGATGATGATGCGGTGATAGCGCAGCTTCTCCGGGTTGTACTCCTCTTTGCCGATGCCGCAGCCGAGCGCCGTGATAAGGGTGGCAATCTCCGCGGAGGACAGCAACTTGTCGAAGCGGGCGCGCTCGACGTTCAGAATCTTTCCCTTCAGCGGCAGGATCGCCTGGAACTTTCGATCCCGGCCCTGCTTGGCCGAGCCGCCCGCTGAATCGCCCTCCACCAGGTACAACTCGCACAGCGCGGGGTCCTTCTCCTGGCAGTCAGCCAGCTTTCCCGGCAGGCCCATGCCGTCCAGCACACCCTTGCGCCGCGTCATTTCACGCGCCTTTCGCGCAGCTTCTCGTGCGCGTGCGGCATCCACGATCTTGGAGGTGATGATGCGCGCGTCGTTCGGCCGCTCCGCGAGGAACTGCCTGAGCTTTTCGGCGATGATCTCTTCCACCGCCGGACGCACTTCCGACGAAACGAGCTTCTCTTTGGTTTGCGACGAAAACTTGGGCTCGGGCACCTTCACCGAAAGCACACAGGCGAGCCCTTCGCGCATGTCGTCGCCGGTGGTCTCGACCCTGGCTTTCTTCGCCAGATCGGTCTCCTCGATGTACTTGTTGAGTACCCGCGTCATGGCCGCCCGCAGGCCTGTGAGGTGCGTGCCGCCATCCTTCTGCGGGATGTTGTTGGTGAAGCAGATGACGTTTTCCTGGTACGAATCGTTCCACTGCATGGCCACATCCACACTGAGGCCGTCCTTCTCGCCCTGCGCGCTGAACACGTTGGGATGCAATACGGTCTTCGCGCGGTTCATGTACTCGACGAAACCCTTCACGCCGCCGGTGAACGCGAAGTCCTCTTCCTTGCCGCTGCGCTGGTCGACCAGAAGAATGCGCACCCCGTTGTTGAGGAAGGAAAGCTCGCGCAGGCGACGCGCAAGGATGTCGTAGTGATAGTCGACATTGCCGAAAATCTGGCGCGAAGCAAGGAAGTGCACTTCCGTACCGCGCTTCTCGCTGGTCCCGGTGGCGCGCAGGGGCGCGGTGGGCGCGCCGTCGGCAAACTCGAGCTGGTGCACCCTGGCCTCGCGCCAGATGGTCAGGCGCAGCCAGCTGGACAGCGCATTCACCACGGAGACACCTACACCGTGCAATCCTCCCGACACCTTGTAGGTGTTGGAGTCGAATTTCCCGCCGGCGTGGAGTTCCGTCATCACGATCTCCGCGGCAGATCGCTTGAGCTCGTCGTCCTCCTTGATCCCCGTCGGAATACCGCGCCCGTTGTCCAGCACCGAAATCGAGTTGTCCGTGTGGATGGTGACGATGATTTCGTCGCAGTATCCGGCCAGTGCCTCGTCCACCGCGTTATCCACCACCTCGAACACCATGTGGTGCAGACCGGTGCCATCGGAGGTATCGCCGATGTACATGCCTGGGCGCTTGCGCACCGCCTCCAGCCCCTTCAGGACCTTGATGCTGTCGGAGTCGTAGTCCTCGGGCCGCTGCTGTTCGGATTCACCCATGCGCGTGTTCCCTAGATCCGCATCGGCATGACGACGTACTTGAAGTCGGGCTCCGCGGGAAACTGCAGCAATGCGCTCGATGCCGCATCGCCGAAATGGCATTCCACCTCGTTGCCGGAAACGTTGTTCAGCACGTCGAGGAGGTAGTTGACGTTGAAGCCGATGTCGATCGCGTCGCCGCTGTATTGCACCTCCAGTTCCTCCTGCGCCTCCTCCTGCTCCGTGTTGGACGAGACGATCTTCAGGCTTCCGTCGGTCAGGACCCAGCGCACGCCCCGGAACTTCTCGTTCGAGAGGATTGCCGCCCGCTGCAACGCTTGACGCAGCACCTCTCGTTCGAGTTTCACCAGATTCTTGTGTTGCGTCGGTATGACGCGCGTGTAATCCGGAAACTTTCCGTCGACGAGCTTGGTGACCAGCTCCACCGAGCCAAGGTTGAACGCAGCTTGAGCGCCCGAGAGATCGATTTTCACCTCTTGCTCACCGTCTCCAAGCAGCTTGGAGAGCTCGAGCACCGTCTTCCTCGGCACGATCACTTCAAGGCGAGGCAGGCTCGCCGGCAGCTTCATGGAGGCGTAGGCCAGGCGATGCCCGTCCGTGGCAACGAGACGCAGCTGCTGGTCTTCCACCAGCACCAGAAGCCCGTTGAGGTAGTAGCGAATATCCTGCTGCGCCATCGCGTACTGCACCAGACCCAGCAGGCGCCGAAGCGCTTTCTGCGGCAGCGCGAAGCTCGCCATTTCACCGCTCGGCCGCGCCAGTCGCGGAAAATCCTCCGCCGGCAATGTTTGCAGGGTAAAGCGGCTCTTGCCGGACTTCACCTGCAGGCGCTTGTCCTGCATCTGCACGGTCACTTCCATGCTGTCGGGCAAGGCCCGCAGGATATCGACAAGCTTTCGTGCACCGACCGTTATGGGTTTGGTGTCGGTTCCGGCTGGCAGAGTGGATCGGGCCGTAATCTGGATCTCGATGTCAGTGGCGAGAAACGAAAGGGTGTCGTCAACCCTGTCGATCAACACGTTCGACAGGATCGGCAACGTGTGACGACGCTCAATGATGCCGCTGACCGCGGACAACGGCCCGAGAAGTTCATCGCGCTTTGCTTTGACTAAAGCCATATATATTTCCTAGTAGTAATTAATAGAGCAGGCCTACTTGTTCCAGTCCTGCCTTTTATCGTGCGTACACATCGGGTTGCGGCGCTTGCCTGAGTTGTACAAGCTGTGCGCGGCATGTGCACCGAAGTGCACGGAATACCGTTTGTTGCAGGTTATGCGCTTTGCGCACAATTCGCTCACTGGAAATCCACAGGATTATTCTCCCGCGCGTCATCCCTTGAGCACCTGTTCCAGCACGAGGTAGTCACGGTTGAGCACGGAATCCTTCTTGCGCAGCATGGAGATGGTGCGGCAGGCATGCAGGACGGTGGTGTGATCACGGTTGCCGAAAGCCTCGCCGATCTCGGGCAGGCTCATGGGTGTCAGGTCCTTGGCGAGTGACATGGCGACCTGGCGCGGCCGCGCCACATTGCGGCTGCGCTTTTTCGAATGCATGTCCGATATCTTGAGCTTGAAATACTCGGCGACGGTCTTCTGAATGCCGTCAACGCTGATCTGGCGACTGGCGACGTTGAGGATGTCGCGCAGCGCTTCCTTGGCCATTTCCAGGGTGATCTCGCGCCCGGTGAACCGCGCGAACGCGAGGACCTTCTTCAGGGCGCCCTCCAGCTCGCGCACGTTCGAGCGGATGTTCTTGGCAATGAAAAAGGCGATTTCCTCCGATATCTGTGCGGCCTCGGCTTCCGCCTTCTTTAGCACGATGGCGACGCGCATCTCGAGCTCCGGTGGCTCGATGGCGACGGTTAAGCCCCAGCCGAATCGCGAAATCAGCCGCTCTTCCATGCCCGCGATCTCCTTGGGATAGGTGTCGCAGGAGATGACGATCTGCTTGTGTGCCTCCACGAGCGCGTTGAACGCGTAGAAGAATTCCTCTTGCGTTCGACCTTTGTTGGAGAAGAACTGGATATCGTCGATAAGCAGCAAGTCGAGCGAGTGGTAGTAGCGCTTGAACTCGTCGAATGACTTTTGCTGGTAGGCGCGCACCACGTCGGTCACGTATTGTTCGGCATGCGTGTAGCGTAGCCTCGCCTGGGGCCGCTGTTCCGCCAGGTGATTGCCGATCGCCTGCAGCAAATGCGTTTTGCCCAGTCCCACGCCCCCGTAGATGAACAGGGGGTTGTACGAGATGCCGGGGTTCTCGGCGACCTGGATGGCGGCGGCACGCGCCAGCTGGTTGGCTTTTCCAGTGACGAAACTGTCGAACGTGAACAGACGATTGAGGCGTGCCCGCTCCAGGGCCGGTGGCGCGGCGGCGGCGGTGCGATTGGAGGGCGCGCGCTGTGCCGCTGCTTCGGTGTGCGCCAGTACCAGGCGCAGCCCGAGCGCGCGGCCACTGGATTCCGCCGCAAGACGCTCGATACGGGCGGCAAAGCGCTCGCGTACCAGTTCCAGCACGAAACGATTCGGCGCGCAAAGCACCAGCGTGTCCGGCTCAGCCTGCGCCGCGTCGGCGGCAAGCGGACGAATCCAGGTGTTGAATTGTTGCGCGGGAAGCTCCTGCTCAAGGCGGCGCAGGCAGGCGTCCCATAGGGTTTGCATGTTTTCGGCGATCTCGTGCAGCGCGTTGTTCGAGGGCTTGACCAGGGCTGCGCCTGGCGCGCCGGCGAGGTCGAAATCTTACTCTTTCCGAGTCATGTTATCCACAGCCCCTAACCATATCCCGGGGACTTTCCGCAGCGATTGACAATGAAGAGCCGTGCAGGCTCTAATACCGCCCTTTTTCGCCGCGGGTCAGCCAATGAAGCGCACCTATCAGCCGTCCAAGACCCGCCGAGCGCGGCGTCATGGGTTTCTTGTCCGCAGTCGGACCCGCTCAGGACGCGATGTGCTGCGCGCCCGCCGCGCGCGCGGCCGCAAACGGCTCGCGGTCTAGGCCGAGAGGGCGTGCCGGCTCGCAGCAAGCCCACCCGCAGCGACTTCGGCGCGAACCGCAGGCTTTCGCGAAGCGCCGAGTTCGAGCGGTTGTTGGCGCATGGCACGCGCCGCAGTTTGTCTGGCTACACTTTCTACATGGAGCGCCGGGCAGAAGGGCCGCCGCGGCTGGGTATGCTCGTAACGCGCAAGCATGCGGCGAAGGCGACAGAGCGTAATGGAATCAAGCGATGCATCCGCGAGGCATTCCGATTGGAGCAGGCGCGCCTCGGCGCGCTCGATGTGCTGGTGCGCCCGCCTTACGGCGCGCGCGCCTCGGCGGCGATGCTAGCGCGCCTGAGGGAGCTTTTCGGCGGGCTTGGACCGTGACCGGCCTGGTGCGCCTCGCGCTGCGTGGATACCGCTACTTCCTGAGCCCGCTGCTCGGGCCGTCGTGCCGTTTCCACCCCAGTTGCTCGCAGTACGCGGACGAGGCGCTGGAGCGCCACGGGCTGCTCCGCGGCGGTTGGCTTGCGGCGCACAGACTGTGCCGCTGCGGTCCCTGGCATCCCGGTGGAATCGATCCGGTGCCGCAGGACAAGCGCGGCTAGGCCGCCACGCGGAACGTCATGGATACCCAACGACTGATCCTGTTCTTCATCTTCAGCTTCTCGCTGCTGCTGCTGTGGGACGCCTGGCAAAAGGAGCAGCAGCCGAAGCCGCCAGCCGTGTCAGCGGCGCCCGCGGCACCCGGCGTACCGACACCGGCCAGGCCGCTCGCGCCAACACCGGCGCCGGTGTCCGGTGCCGGGCCCGCGGCGTCGGCCGCGGCAGCCGTGCCGGGCGCGGCGCAAGCGCCGGCGCCGTCGGAAAAGATCCAGATCCGAACCGACCTGCTGATGGTGGAGATCGACGCGGTGGGCGCCACGCTCTCGCGCCTGGAGCTGCGCAAGCACAAGGACGTGAAGGATCCGGAGAAGAATTTCGTACTGCTCGGCCCGGAACACGACTACCGCGCGCAAAGTGGATTGATCGGCGAAGGCATGCCGAATCACCGCACCGCGTGGCGCGCGCTGGAGGGCGAGCGCGCACTCGCGCCGGGCACCGATCGCCTGCAAGTGCGCTTCGCTGCGGATGGGCCGAACGGGGTGATGGTGGAAAAGATCTACACCTTTCACCGTGACAGCTACCTGATTGACATCGCGTTCGAGCTGAAGAATACCGGCGCAACGCCGGTTGCGGCGTACGCGTACTACCAGGTGGTGCGCGATGGCCGCGCGCCGGTGCACGAAAGCGCCATGATGTACGTCTACACCGGGCCGGTGTACTACACGCAGGAGCGTGCGTACAACAAGGTCGATTTCTCGGACGTCGAGAACGGCAAGGCGGATCTGCCCAAGGACGCGAGCGACGGCTGGATCGGCATGATGCAGCACTACTTCGTCTCGGCCTGGCTGCCGCCGGAGAAATCTCCGCGCGAGTTCTACGCGCGCAAGCTGCCGGACGGGTTGTACGCCGCAGGCGTCATTCTGGCCACGCCACAGGCGGCGCCAGGCGAATCCGCGCGCGTGTCGACGCAACTATTTGCGGGACCGCAGGAGCAGATTCGCCTGAAGAAGGCAGCCGCTGGCTTGGACCTGGTGGTGGACTACGGCTGGCTGGCGATCCTCGCTTGGCCGCTTTTCGCGGTGCTGGAGTTCTTCCACGGCTGGACGGGCAACTGGGGCGCCGCCATCATCCTGCTGACGATCTCGATCAAGCTGGTGTTTTTTCCGCTGTCCGCGGCCAGCTACAAATCCATGGCCAAGATGAAGCTGGTCACGCCGCGCCTGACCAAGATCCGCGAGATGTACGGCAACGATCGCGCGCGCATGAACCAGGCGATGATGGAGTTGTACAAGACCGAGAAGATCAATCCGCTCGGCGGCTGTTTTCCGATCCTGGTGCAGATCCCGGTGTTCATCGCCCTGTACTGGGTGTTGCTCGCCGCCATCGAACTGCGCCACGCGCCGTTCATCCTCTGGATCAAGGACCTTTCGGCGCAGGACCCCTACTACGTGCTCCCCGTTCTGATGGCGGCCTCCATGGTGCTTCAGACGCGCATGAATCCGGTGCCGCCCGACCCGGTGCAGGCCAAGATCATGAAATTCATGCCTTACGTCTTTAGCGTGTTCTTCTTCTTCTTCCCCGCCGGCCTCGTGCTGTATTGGCTGGTCAACAACATCCTCTCCATCGCACAGCAATGGCAGATCCAGCGCTTGTTCGAGCGCGACAAGACTGCCCATGCCAAGCGCTGAGCCCCCGGGTCGTCCGCCAGACACCATAGCCGCCGTGGCCACGCCGCCGGGCCGGGGTGCCGTCGGCATCGTGCGCGTCTCCGGCCCGCTGGCCCCCGCTATCGCGCGACGCGTATTGCGGCGCCTGCCGCAGCCGCGCGTCGCGACCCTGGTGACGGCGCGCGATGAGCAAGGCGATGCGCTCGACCGCGGCCTGGCGCTCTACTTTCCGGCGCCCCATTCCTACACCGGGGAACACGGCTTCGAGTTCCAGGGACACGGCGGACCCATGGTGCTGCAGTCCGTTCTCGCGGCGTGCGTGAACGCGGGGGCGCGACTGGCCGAACCGGGCGAGTTCACGCGCCGCGCGTTTCTCAATGGCCGGATCGATCTCGCGCAGGCGGAGGCGGTGGCCGACGTGATCGATGCCGCAACCCAGGAAGCCGCGCGCTTGGCGGTGCGCTCGATGTGCGGCGAATTTTCGGCGGCCATCAACGCACTCGTCGCGCAGCTGGTTGAATTGCGCGCGCTGACAGAGGCGATGCTCGACTTCCCGGACGAGGAGGTGGATTTGCTGCACCGGGACGACGCGGCAGCGCGGCTCGCCGGCGTACGCGCGGCGCTGCAGGACGTGTTGTCGAGGAGCCGGCAGGGCAGTCTGCTGCGCACCGGCATTCATGTCGTGCTCGCCGGTCGGCCCAATGTCGGCAAGTCGAGCCTGCTCAACCGGCTGA
>DASTTC010000519.1:0-2576 GCA_035760345.1 Burkholderiales bacterium
GCGCGAGCGCCCGGCTCATCCGATCACCCCGGATACGGCCTGCATGCCCATGCCGGCGAGCATCACCGCGAACGCGATGAGCGCGAAATCGCGCGAGCGGCCGCGCCAGCCCAGCCACTCGGCGAGCACGCTCCTCAGGCCGATCGGCGCGTGCACCGCAACGGCAAAGACGAACACGGTGTAGAAGGTTGCCCACGCGGCATTGCCGCGCGTGCGCGCGAGGATCTCGGCGCCCGTGAGCCCGCCCTGCACCGCGTAGATGAGGGTGGCGAGGTGCACGAACACGCACAGTGCGAGCACCGCGGCGCTCGCGCGCTGCGCGACCCAGAGGAGCGTCTCGGCGCGCCGGCTCACCACTCGCCCTTCAGCGCGGCGCGCGACACGGCGCGCTTCAGCCCGGCGATACCCGCCGTCGGCGCGATGGCCTTCGGGCAGCGCTCGGTGCAGGAGACGTGCGTGTGGCATGCCAGGCACCCGGCATCGCCCGCCACCGCGCGCAGGCGCTCGGCGTGGTCGGTGTCGCGCACATCGTTCACCAGCGTCCAGGCCCGATTGAGCGCCGCGGGACCGAGGTAATCCGGGCTCACCGCGACGACGTCGCAGGCGGCGTAGCACACGCCGCAGCCGATGCACTCGATGCCCGCCTCGGCCAGCCGGCGCGCGTCCGACTGCGGCGAGACGTGCGCGAAGTCGTCCTTGCGCGTCGTCGCGCCACGGAACCTGCCTTTCGCGCGCGCCCACTTGTCGAAGAATTCGCGCATGTCCGCGGCCAAGTCGCGGATCACGGGCATGTTCCTGAGCGGTGCGATCGAGAGCTTGCCGTCCTTCGCCACCTTGTCCACGTGCGTACGGCAGGTCCAGCGCGGCGCGCCGTTCACCGTCATGGCGCAGGAGCCGCACATGCCGACGCGGCAGGCGTAGCGGTAAGCAAGCGTCGGATCGAGCGTGCGCTGGATGAAGGTGACGACGTCGAGCACCGTCTGGCTCTCGCGGCGCGGCACGTCGAACGGCTGGAAGTCGCCGCCGTTGGCGTCGCCCCGCCAGACGCGAACCTGCAGCGTGCTCACGCGTGGGCCGCCGGCGCCGGCAGGCGCTCGATGAGGACGTTCACGCAGGCCGGCAAGCCCGACTTCGACGCGCGCGCCAGCGCCACGGCCAGGTCCGCGCCGCGCTCCACATGCTCGCCGTGGCCGCCCAGACCCGCCACCGCGCGGTCGTAGCGCGTCGGCAGCAGCTCGCAGCCGTGTGCCCGTTCGCGGCCGTAGGTCCTGAGCTGGATCTGGTGCTCGGCGTTCCAGCAGCTGTCGTTGCCGATGACGCCTACGAAGTCGAGCTTTTCGCGCACCGCGGTGTCGTACTCGGTCAGGTGAAAGCCGGCGGTGCCGTCGCCGAGCAGCGCAACCACGCTCGCGTTGGGACGCGCGAGCTTCGCCGCCAACGCAAAAGGCAGCGCGCTGCCGATGGCGCCCGCCGGCCCGTTGATGATCCGGGTCGGCGCACTGATGCAGGCCTGCGCCCATTGGCCGAACTCGCCGCCGTCGGCGACGAACACCGCCTCCGGCGCCGCATCCACGAATTGCTGCACGGCGCGTCCGATCTCCGCGGGGTGCACGGCGCCGGGCTTTCCGGCGATCGTCGCCCACTCGGCCGGGCGCGCGCGCACCGCCGCGTCGACTTCTCCCGCCCAACCCGAGCGTGCAGGCTTGGCGAGCCCCGCGAGCCGCGCGGCGGCCGCGAACGGATCGGCGAGCGCGGCGAGCGCGAGGCGCGCCGGGTCGCCAATGGCATAGCCCGCCTGGCGCAGCGCCTCCGGATCCGGGTCGAGCACGATGAAGCGGCACGCGGCGCCCACCGCGGGCGCCTGGCCGTAGCGCAGCGTGAAGTCGGCGCGCTTGCCCAGCAGCACGAGGAGGTCCGCTTCCTTCAGCACGCGCGCGAAGGCACCCAGGCTCGGGTCGTTCACGCCGCGCGGGCTTTCCATGCACAGGGCCGGCACGCCCGTGGCGCCCTGCACTGCCACGAGCGCGGCGCGGCCGCGGTCGGTGGCCATCGCCGGGCCGGCGAGGATAAGGGGGCGCTTGGCGCGCGCGAGCTCTACGAGCACGGCTTGCGCCACCGCTTCGCCCAGCGGGATCGGCTTCACCGCGAATGCCGCTTGATCCATCGGCGCGGCCTCGCATATCGCCTCGAGCACGTCGAAGGGCAAGCCGAGGTACACCGGACCCGGCCGGCCGAACTTCGCCTGGCGCCAGGCGCGCGCGAGGTCCGTGGCCAGGGTCGTGGCGCTCGTCGCGGTGAACGCGGCTTTCACCAGCGGCGCGGCGACGGCGGCCTGGGCCATTTCCTGGAACGCGCCTTTGTGGCGCTCGGCAAGTGGCGCTTCGCCCGAGAGCAGCACTATCGGCGATTCGGAGGCGAGCGCCGTATAGAGCGCGCTCACGCCGTTGGCGTGGCCGGGACCGCCGGTGAGCAGCGCCACGCCCGGCTCGCCCGTGAGCCGGCCCCAGGCATCCGCCATGTGCACGGCGGCCGCCTCGTGGCGCACGTGCACGATGTCGAGCTGCGCGTCGAGCGCG
>DASTTC010000520.1:0-2943 GCA_035760345.1 Burkholderiales bacterium
CGCGCGAGAACGGCGCGACCGGCTGCAGCAGTTCGGCGGCGAGCTCGGGGCGCGCCGACACGGCTCGCTCGGCATAGCGCGAAAGGGCAATTTTCCCAGTCAGTACGGGCATGTACGGTTAGAATGGCCGCGAGCGGCCACGACTATAGGGGCAACGCGAAGCGCGATGCAATCTTCCAGGCAGCGCTCGGCCGTCGGCACGCTGCGTCGGGTGCTCGAACTCCTGGCGTGGACGGCATTTTTTGCCTTCGCCGCCGTATTCCTGCTGCTGCGCTTCTGGCTGCTGCCGCAGATCGATCGCTACCAGGATGAGGTGGCGAGCGCACTGACGCATGCGGTGGGCCTGCCCGTGAAGATCGGACGGCTGCACGCCGAGTGGGACGGGTTGCATCCGCGCCTGTCGCTGACGGATCTGCAGGTGTTCGACCGCGACGGTCGGGAGGCGCTGGTGCTGCCCTCGGTCGAGCCGGTCGTGGCATGGACCACGCTGCTCGCGCGGGACCTGCGGCTGCACTCGCTGACCATCGACGGGCCGCGGCTCAAGGTGCGACGCACGGCCGAGGGCAGCCTTGCCGTGGCCGGCATCGAGTTGCGGCCGCGCGCCGAAGCCGGTCGCGGCGAGAACCGCCTGACCGACTGGATCCTCGAACAGCGCGACATCGTGATCCGCAATGCCGAGATCGAATGGCTGGACGAGCAGCGCGGTGCGCCGCCGCTCGCGCTGCGCGGCCTGCAATTGCGGCTGCGCAATCGCGGCGAGCTGCACCAGATCGGCCTGTCGGCGCGCCCGCCGCAGGCGCTGGGCGCCGGCCTCGAGGTGCGCGCGGCGCTCATCGGGCGCAGCGTGACGCAGCCCGAGGCGTGGAACGGGCGCGTGTACGCCGAGCTCGGCACCCTCGATCTGGCGGGCTGGCGTGCGTGGATCGACTATCCGATCCAGGTGGATAGCGGCCAGGGCGCGCTGCGGCTCTGGGCCACGTTCGGCGCGGGCAAGCTCGTCGAGGCCACCGCGGACCTCGCGCTCTCGGGCGTCGCGGCGCGCCTGGGGCAGGACCTGCCGATGTTGCGCGTGAACGCCGTTGCCGGGCGCGTGCAGGGTCGGCAAACGGCGCAGGGCTACGAATTTGGCGCCCGCGGCCTCACGCTCCTGCCCGAACGCGGGCCGGCGCTGCGAGATGCGTCGTTCCAAGCCGGCTGGGACGCGACCGAGCCGCCGCGCGGCCGGCTGGCAGCGACGCGCATCGATCTCGAACCGCTCGCGCAACTGGCGGACTACCTGCCGTTCCCGGCGGACCTGCGGCGGGTCCTGGCCGAGCTCGAGCCGCGCGGCCGGGTGAGCGACGCGCGCCTGGAATGGCAAGGCGAGCTGCCCGATGCGGCGCGCTTCCAGCTGCGCGCGCGCTTCGAGGCCCTCGGCATGCAGGCCTGGCGCGCCATCCCGGGTTTCGCCAACTTTTCGGGGCGCATCGACTCGACGCAGGCCAAGGGTACGGTCACGCTCGCCACGCGCGATGCCCAGATCCTGCTGCCGCGGGTGTTTGCGGAACCGATCGTGCACCTGGACGTGCTGTCGGGCGAAGTGAGTTGGGAACGCCAAGCGGGCGACGGCGTGAACGTGCGCATGGTCGACCTGCGATACGCCA
Organism: Burkholderiales bacterium; assembly: GCA_035760345.1. Classification (GTDB taxonomy): domain Bacteria; phylum Pseudomonadota; class Gammaproteobacteria; order Burkholderiales; family SG8-39; genus JAABQT01. The sequence goes on from DASTTC010000520.1 coordinate 1,644, forward strand.
ATGACGACGCGGCCGGGACCGCGTCGGGCAATTACGCCTACAGGGGCAAGGGACCTGGCGTCATCGACTTGTCGGCACAGCTCGCCCGCGCCGAGGCAGGAGCCTTGCCCAGATACCTGCCGTTGCCGGGGATCCTGGGCGCACAGACGCGCGAGTGGCTGGTGCGCTCGATCCAGGCGGGCCATTCGCCGGACCTGCGCTTGCGCTTGCGCGGCGACCTGCGGCATTTCCCGTTCAGGGATCCACGCTTGGGCCGGTTCGAGGTGGTCGCGCAGGTCAGGAACGGCGTGTTGGCGTATGCCGATGGCTGGCCGCCGATCGAGGACATACAGGGGGAGCTGCGCATCGTGCGCGATCGCATCGAGATGCTCGCCCGCAGCGCGCGCGTGCTCGGTGCCGGCATCAGCGACGCCCGCGCGGGGCTGACATTGCGCGCACCCGTGGTAGTGCAGGTTTCCGGCCGGGCGGAGGGGCCGAGCGCCGAGTTCCTGGCGTTCATCGCGCGCAGCCCGCTGCAGCAGCGTCTGGGAAAGGTCGCCGAAACTTTCCAGGTGGCGGGCCGCGGCCGGCTGGGCCTCGAGCTGCGCCTGCCGCTGGCCGAGCTGGCGCGCACCGAGGTGGACGGGGAGTTCGTGTTCGGGGGCAACACGGTGCGCGTGGCCTCGTGGCTGCCGGCGATCGAGCGTGCCGAGGGCACGCTCGCGTTCACCCGATCGTCGATCCAGGTGCGCACCGCGAACGGCCGCTTCATGGGCGGGCCGCTGCGCGTCATCGGCGGCACTGAGCGCGGTGGCGGCGTCGTGCTCTCGCTCGGCGGCCGCTTCACGGCAGCGGCCCTGGAGCCGCTGCTGCCGGCACGCTGGCGCGGCCGGACGCAGGGCTCGGCGGCCTATGCGGGGTCGGTGCGCCTGGCGCAGGGTGTCGCGCCGCAGGTCGCGCTGGAATCGGATCTCGCGGGCATGTCGGTCGACCTGCCGCCGCCGTTCGCCAAGCGGCCCAGCGAGGCAGAGTTGCTGCGCGTGACTTTCCTGCAGAGCGAGGACGGCGAGCGCGATCGCATCAGCGTGACGCTCGGACGGCAGATGCGCGCGGAAATCCTGCGCCAGCGGGAAGGGGGCGTCATGGCGCTCGAGCACGCCGCCGTCGGGTTCCACCTGCCGCCCGGTGCGCCGCTGCGCATGCCGGAGCGGCCCGAGCGCGTGCTGCTGCATGGCTCGCTCCCGCACGTGGACCTGGACGCATGGCTCTCGCTGCTGGCTGCCGGGCGCGAGGCAGCGACCGAGTCCCTCGGCCTGCGGGC
>DASTTC010000521.1:0-2633 GCA_035760345.1 Burkholderiales bacterium
CCCGGCCAACCTGGTGATGGGCCGCGCGCGGATCGACGGGCGCCCGGTGGCGGTGGCGGGCGACGATTTCACCGTGCGCGGCGGCGCCGCCGACGCGGCGATCCGGGGCAAGCTGGTCACCGTGGAGAAGATGGCGCTCGACCTGCGCCTGCCGCTCATCCGGCTGGTCGATGGCACGGGCGGCGGCGGCTCGGTGAAGTCGATCGAGATCGAGGGCAGGACGCTCTTGCCGAGCATCGCGATGTGGCAACTGTGCGTGGACAACCTGTCGCAGGTTCCGGTGGTGGCGCTCGCCCTGGGGTCGGTGGCGGGGCTGGGCGCGGCGCGCGTCGCGGCGAGCCACTACTCGGTGATCGTGAAGGACACGGCGCAGATGTTCGTGGCCGGGCCGCCGGTGGTGGCGCGGGTGGGCGAAATCCTCGGCAAGAACGCGCTCGGCGGCAGCGACATCCACACCCGGAACGGCGCCATCGACGACGAGGCGGCCTCGGAAACGCAAGCGTTCGCCATGACGCGGCGCTTCCTGTCTTATCTCCCAAGCTCGGTGCACGAGTTGCCGGCGCGCACCGAACCCCAGGACGACGCGAAGCGCCGCGACGAATGGCTGCTCGAGGCGATCCCTCGGGACTCGCGCAAGGTCTACAAGATGCGCCCAATCGTCGAGGCGCTCATGGATCAGGGCAGCTTCTTCGAGATCGGGCGTCGCTGGGGCAAGTCTGTGATCGGCGGCTTGGCGCGCCTGGATGGTTGGCCGGTGATGGTGATGGCAAGCGACCCGTACCACTACGGCGGCGCCTGGACCGCGGACGCCTGCGACAAGGTGATCCGGCTGGTGGATCTCGCGCAGACCTTCCACCTGCCGGTGGTTCACCTGGTGGACGTACCGGGCTTCCTCATCGGGCGGCAGGCGGAGGAAGCAGGGACGATCCGCCACGGCGCGCGCGCCATGCAGGCGATCTACCAGTGCACCGTGCCGTGGTGCGCGATCCTCGTGCGCAAGGTCTATGGCGTGGCGGGTGCCGCGCACATGAATCCTTCGCGCTACGGCATGCGCTACGCCTGGCCGTCGGGCGACTGGGGGTCGCTCCCCATCGCCGGCGGGCTGGAGGCGGCCTACAAGGCCGAACTCGAGGCAGCCATCGACCCGAAGGCGAAGCTCGCCGAGATCGAAGCGCGGCTGGCGAAGCTGAGTTCGCCGTTTCGCAGCGCCGAGTCCTATATCGTGGAAGAAATCATCGATCCACGCGACACGCGCGCGATCCTCACCGAGTTCGCCCACCTCGCCGCGCCGCTGCGTACGCCGGGGCCGCCGAGCTTCGGCTACCGGCCATGACGCTGCGTGCGGCGCTCGCGCCGCGTTCCATCGCGGTGGTCGGCGCTTCCGACAACCCGCACAAGGTGGGCGGGCGGCCGATCCTGTACATGAAGCGCTACGGCTTCAAGGGCGCGATCTACCCGATCAACCCGGGACGCGCCGAGGTGCAGGGCCTGAAGGCCTACGCCTCGATCGCCGATACGCCGGAAGCGCCCGAGCTTGCGGTGATCGCGGTCGCCGGCGACGAAGCCGTGCGCGCGGTGGAAGAATGCGCCGCGAAAGGCGTGAAGGTCGCCGTCGTCATGACCTCGGGTTTCGGCGAGATCGGCGCCGCAGGCAAGGCGGCGCAGGAGCACATGGCTGCCTCGGCGCGCGCGGCCGGGATGCGCCTGGTCGGACCGAACTGCCAGGGCCTGGCCAATTTCGCCACCGGCGCCGTGGCCAATTTCTCCACCATCTTCCACGAGATGGAGGCGCGCGACGGGCCGGTGGCCATTGTGAGCCAGAGCGGCGCCTGCTCGCAGGCGATCTACATCCTCGCGCGCCAGCGCGGGCTGGGCGTGCGCCATGTGCATGCCACAGGCAATGAGGCAGATGTCACTGTCGCCGACCTCGCCGAGGAAATCGTCCAGGAAGAGGGGGTGCGGCTGGTCCTCTTGTACATGGAAGCGATCCAGCGGCCGCAGGTGCTGGCACGGACGGCGGAGCTCGCGCGCGCGCGCGACCTGCCCATCGTCGCGGTGAAAGCGGGGCGCACCGCGAGCGGCGTCAAGGCGGCTTGCTCGCATACCGGTTCGCTGGCGAGCGAGGACCGCGTCATCGACGCGTTTTTCGACCAGCACGCCATCTGGCGCGCCACCGATCCGCAAGACCTGGTCTCGGCGGGACAACTGTATCTCTCAGGCGGGCGGCCCAGGGGCAAGCGCTTCGTCGCGGTGAGCAACTCGGGGGCGAGCTGCGTGATGGCGGCGGATGCAGCCGAAGAACTCGGGCTCGACCTGCCGGAGTTGGCCGCCATCCCCCAGTCCCGCTTGAAGCAAGTGCTGCCCGCATTCGCCACAGCGGCGAATCCGCTCGACGTCACCGGCGCGCTGCTCAATAACAGCGGCCTGTTCGGTTCGGCCATGACGATCCTTGGCGAGGAGGATGCCTGCGACCTGCTGATGCTCGCCATCCCGATCGCGGGCGCAGGCTACGACGTGCCGCTGTTCGCGCGCGATGCCGCGGCGTTCCGCGAACGGTTCGCAAAGAGCATCGCGGTGGCGGCGCCGCAGGAGGACATCCGGGCGGCGTTCGAACAGCTCGGCGTGCCCGCATT